>JASHUP010000150.1 GCA_030039915.1 Thermoplasmata archaeon
CGGAGTCCTCCGGGTCGACCGTGGCGAGCTTCACCGCGGCGTCGACGACCTCGGAGCGGCCCACGACGGGCCCGGCGACCTGGGCCTTGCGGCCAAGGTCGTCGTCGCGGTCGATGCAGACGACGAGGCGCATGGCCCGCGTGACATGGTCGAGGGTTGGCTTAACAACTTGCGTCGACTGCTGCCGACCTAACGGGACGGTCCCGCCCCGTCGGACTGCGGGATGGGCGGGCCCGGGCGTCTCGCCGACCGCCGCGGTGGCCCTACATCCTTATACTCCCGACGCCCCCCTCTCCCCGCCCCCCATGCCCGCGCTTCCGGACAAGCGAACTGCGTTCATCGACTGGTACCTCGAGGTCGTCGAAGCCGCGAACCTGACCGACAAGCGCTACGGCGTGAAGGGGATGAACGTCTGGACCCCGTACGGGTTCCTCACGCGTCGGCTCCTCGACCGGGTGATGGTCCTTGAGATCGAGGCGACCGGATCCTCTCCCGTCGAATTCCCGGCGCTGATCCCCGCGAACGAGTTCGCCAAGGAAAAGGAGCACATCAAGGGGTTCGACGCGCAGGTCTACTGGGTGACGAAGGGGGGTGCGACCGACCTCGACATCCCGCTCGTCCTTCGGCCCACGAGCGAGACCGCGATGTACCCGGTCTTCGCCCTGTGGGTCCGCTCCCACCGGGACCTCCCGCTCAACGTCTACCAGATCGTCAACACGTTCCGCTACGAGACGAAGACGACCCGGCCGTTCCTGAGGGTCCGGGAGATCCACTTCTTCGAGGAGCATACCTGCCAGGTCGACGAAGCCGCCGCCGACGCGCGGGTTCGCTCCAACCTCGACGCCTTCGGTCGGATGGCGGCGGCGTTCGCGCTTCCCTACGTCGCGGTGCGGCGGCCCGAGTGGGACAAGTTCCCGGGGGCGTTCTACTCGATCGCGTTCGACATCCCGGTCGGCTCCGGCCGCACGCTGCAGATCGGCAGTGTCCACCACTACCGGGAGAATTTTTCGGGTCCGTACGGTATCCGCTACGAGGCGGCGGACGGGACCCAGCGGCTCGTCCACCAGACGACCTTCGGCCTCTCGGAACGACTCCTTGGGGCGATCGTCGCGGTCCATGGGGATGCGAAGGGAGCGGTCTTCCCGACCTCCGTCGCTCCCTACGAGGTGGTCATCGTGCCGATCCCGAGCTCGGCGTCCGGGCCGGGTCCCGAGGCGACGGCGGCCGACGTGCTCGACCGGCTCCGCCGACACGGTCGGCGGGTCCATCTCGACTCGGGGGACGAGCGCCCCGGCGCGAAGTACTATCGCTGGGAGCTCCAGGGAGTTCCGCTCCGGCTCGAGGTCGGACAGCGGGAGGCGGCGTCCCGGACGGCGACCGCGGTCGATCGCCTCGGTCGCAAGCAGACGGTCTCCGTCGACACGGTCGAGCGGGACGTCGACCGGGCGCTCGAGGAGTTCGATACCGCCCTCTTCGCGCGCGCTCGCGCGGCGTTCGAGTCGGCGTTCAACGTGGTCACTTCGATGGACGGCCTGAAGGACGCGGCCCAGGTCGCGATCGTGGCATGGTGCGGTTCGGAAGAGTGCGGCCACCGGATCGAGACCGCGGTCGACGGTGGGCTCCTCGGTACGCCCGAGAGTCCGCTCCCGATCGAGCTGTCCGACCCGGTTTCCTGCGTCGCCTGCGGTTCGGGGAGCGGAGTTCGCTGGGCCCTCGCGGGCCGTCCGATGTGACGGTCCGGCCCGTCTACGGATGCGGCGCGGAAGGCGCCGGCGGGTTCGGAAGGACCAGCCACATCCCCGCGAGACCGAACAGGAGCAACGTGATCGTCACGGCATAGACGCCGTTGTCGATCCAGACCCCGAAGGCGACCCCCCACCAGACGTAGAAGGCGACCGCCAGGACGACCAACGTCGCGAATCCCCAGAAGGAGACCTTCCGCGTGATCGACATCCCGCGGTAGACGGCCGGCGCCACCGGGCGGGCCGGAGGTTCGGACGTGGCCATGGTGCGCCGCCGACCTTGGGAGCGTTAGATAACCCTTGCGGGACGGCCGACGGCTTCCGTGCGGGCGCTGCGCCCACCGGGGGCGGGGTTTAACTCCGCGCGGCGGCTAGCACGCACGAGATGGCGGAACGAGCGACCGGCCCCCGCCCCCGAGGGAGCGCGTCCAACCCGTCCCTCGAGTCGTTGGGCCCCGAGCAGCACCGGCTCCTCGCCTACGCGAGCGCCATCGGTTCGGAGTTCGACTTCGCCCTGCTACTCGGAGCGATCGGAATGGAGGAGGAGGCCCTCGCCGAGCAGGTGGAGGGCCTCGTCCACTCCGGGGTGCTCGTCGAGCGGCCGGGTGGGGAACGGTTCGCGTTCACCGAGGAGGAGTTCCGGGCTCGCATCTACCGATCGCTCACCGAGAGTCGTCTTCGCGTGCTCCACCGCAAGATCGCGGAAGTGCTCGAGCGAATGTACCCGGACCCTTCGCTCGCCGTCCTCGCCGAGCTCGGCCGGCACTACTTCCTAGGGAAGGTGCCGACGAAGTCGTACGAGTACAATCGAAGGGCGTCCGAGGAGGCGCGGGCGGCCGACGAGCCGGAGGTGGCCGCGCATCACCTCGAGCGCGTCCTCCTCGACCTGGCCTCGCTTCCCGGCGACCATCGCACCGAGCAGGCCGAAGTCGCGGAGGCGCTCGGCGACCTCTACTACACGCTCGGGAACTTCCCGAGCGCAGACCTGCGGTTCACGGAGGCGCTCGAACGCCTCGGAAGCCAGTCGCCTCGCGCGCGGGCCCGCCTCCTGCTCTCCCGGGCGGAGGTGGCGCGCGAGAACCTCGAGCTGGACGTGGCGGTCTCCCGGGCCCGGGATGCGCAGCGCTTGTTCGAGGAGGTCGGCGACCGACTGGGCCTCGCGCAGACGCACCGCGTGCTCGGCCGGGTCGCGTTCCAGCGCGGGGCGTACCGGGACTCCCTCGAGGAGAGCATGCAGGCGCTCGACCTCCTGCCGGAGCCCGCCGACCCGCGCCTGCTCGCCCGCATCTCGACCGACTTCGGCAACGCGTTCTCGCTCCTCGGTCCCGAGGTGCGCGAGGTCGCGATCGAATGGTTCGAGCGGGCGACCGAGCGGCTCCTCGGGACCGGCGACTGGGTCGAGCTCGCCCGCGCCTACCACAACCTCGGCGTCTCGGTCGGAGAGACCCGGCCCCAGGACGGTCTCGAATACCTCGAGCGGGCGCAGCAGGCCGGTGAGCGGGCCCACGACGCCCGGTCCACCAGCCGCGCCCTGATCTCGAGCGTCGAGCTCCTGCTCGCTCTCGGCCAGATCGAGGAGGCGGAGCGCGACAACGAACAGGTCGCCCGTCTCCTCGAGCACGTCACGGACGAGCTCGCGCGCGAGCAGGTCGAGGTGAACCGGGGGCTCATCGCCGAGCGGCGGGCCCAGTGGGAGGAGGCGGAGCACGCGTTCGAGAACGCGGTCGAGATGTGCCGCCGATTCCAGCTCCCCGCCGACGAGGCCGAGGCGGCGTTCTACCTCGCGCGACTGCGCTACAAGACCCGGGACCTCGAAGGGGCGCGTCGAGCGTATGCGGTCGCCTCCGACCTCGGCCTCGCCGAGCTCCGGCCCCACCTCGGCGGTGCGTTCCGAGAGCTCGCGCATCAGCTCGGATTCCCCGTGCCCGCGGACCCCGCCCCGAACCCGGCGGTGCCCGCGACGGACGCGCCCTCGGGCGACGAACGAGCCTTATAAGGGTGGGACGGGCTGGATTCGGGCGTGCACGCTGCCCGTGGCTCCCGTCGAGCGGCCCCGGTGCCGGTCTTTGGTCGGGAGGAGGTTCTCGAGGAGGCCGGGCGTCTCCTCGACCGGACCCGGGCCGGTCAGGGTCACGGTCTGCTGCTGAGGGGACCGGGCGGCGTCGGTAAGACCCAGCTCCTCAACGCCGTCGTCGGGGAAGCGGAAAAGCGCGGGTTCACGGTCATGACCGGCCGAGCGCTGCCCGAGGAGCTCGCCCCGGCGTTCTCGCTGCTGCGGGAGCTATTGGGCTCGGAGCGCACGCGCGGCGGGTCTTCGGCCGCCCCCCTCTGGACCCCGACCGCCTCGCCACTGGTCCTCGCCGCGGTCCCGGCCCACCGTGAGGTGCTGGAAGAAGGGGTCGACGCCCCGGGGGCGAGTTCCCCTTCCGACGACTTCGAGCGGCTGCTCGTCCCGCTCACGATGGCCGAGGGGCTCGGTGCTGGACGCAGTGAGCTCCTCGCGCGGCTCGAGCACCACCTCCTCGATCACGCGCAGGAGCATCCCGTGCTGATCGCGGTCGACGACCTCCAGTTCGCCGACACTTCGACCCTCGAATTCCTCCTCCGGTTCGCGGCCGAGCTGCCGGGCGCTCCGATCCTCGTGGCGGCGACGCTGGCCGAGTCCGCGGACCTCCCCGAGCGGACCCGGGAGGCGATCGAGGCGCTCTACGGATTGCCGAGCTTCCTCACGGTGCCCGTCCGGCCGCTGAGCATCGCGGAGACCGAGGAGTTCGTACGGTGGATCCTGGGAGGCCGGATCCCGGACCGCAACGACGTGCGACGCTGGCACGCCCAGACGGAGGGGAATCCGCTCTTCGTGGAGCAGCTGGTTCGGATCGCGACCGGCTACACCGCCCCGACGAACGGGACCACCGGATCGAACCAAGGCATCACGGAGATACTCCTGAGTCGGGTCGAGGGACTGGGCGAACGCGAGCGGCGGGTCCTGACCTACGCGGCGGTGCTCGGGAAGGAGTTCCAGTTCTCGAACCTCTCGGCGGTCGCCGGGAGCGGCGAAGAGCGCGTCACCGAAAGCCTCGACCGGCTCGTCCACGACGGGCTCGTCCGCGAGAAGGGCGGCGAGGTGTACGAGTTCGTGAGCGAGACGGTGCGTCGGGACATCTACGCCGGGCTCACGGAGACGCGACGACGGATCCTTCACGCGCGGGCCGGACGGGCCCTCGAAGGGAAACCCGGGACGAGCGACTCCGATCTCGCGCGTCACTTCTACCTCGGCCGTGACGACGCGAAGGCGGTCGAGTTCAACCTCCGGGCGGCCCGCGCGGCGACCCGCGACTACGCGTTCCAGACCGCCGTGGCGCACGTGGCCCGGGCGCTCGAAGCCGAGCGTCGTCGTCCGGGCCGCGACCCCCGGGTCGAGATCCGTCTTCTGACCGAGCAGGGCCGACTTCTCCAGGAGCTCGGGGTGCTGCCCCGGTCGGACGAAGTCCTGACCGAGGCCGTCAACCTCGCCCGGGACGGCGCGGGCAAGGACCTCGAGCTCGGGCAGGCGCTCCTCGGCCAGGCCCAGACCCGGGTCGCTCGGAACGACTACGATTCCGCGGCCGCACTCGCTTCCGAGGCGACCGAGATGCTCGAACGAGCCGGCACTCCGCGGGACCTCATGGCGGGCCACCGCGTGCTCGGACTCGTCGCGTGGCGGCGGGGCGACATCCCCGGGGCCGAGCGGCATCAGCGGGCGCAACTCGAGATCGCCGAACGCGAGGGGACCCCCCTCGAACTCGGTCATGCCCTCGTGGACGTCGCGAACACGCTCGTCCCGACGGGCACGACTCGCTTCGATCCGGCGCTCGAGCTCTACACCCGCGCCGCGGAGCTGTTCCGGAGCACCGGCAGCTTCGGGGCCCGCGCCCGGGTGCTGATGAACCAGTCGGTGCTCGAGTACCACGCGGGCCGAACGGACGAGGCGCTCCGTCACTTGACCGAGGCGATCGAGGCGGCCGACCGCTCCCGCTCGCCGATCTGGATCGGCTACTGCAACTTCAACCTCGCCCAATGGCAGGCGGAGCTGGGCCATCCCGACCTTGCCCGGCCGCTGCTCGCGCGGGCGGTCCAGGTGCTCGAGCCGATCGGCGACCTCCTCGGCGAACAGCAGATCGCGATGACCGAGGGGATGATCGCCGAGGCCGAGCGGGACTATGCGACCGCCGAGGCGCGCTACCAGGTCGCGCTCGCCCGGGCGCGCGAACTCAAGACCGCCGCCGAGTTCTCCGAGATGCTGTTCCGCCTAGCGCACCTCGCGGCGAAGCGGGGGGAGCGCGGCGAGGCGAGGCGCTGGCTCGCGGAGGCGCGGTCGAGCGGGCTCCAGTTCCACCGGCCCGACTTCGCCCGACGGGTGGAGCAGATCGAGAAGGACATCGGCGCCGACGCCTGACCCCCCACCGTTATGGCGAACGCGTAGGTGCGAGCCGAAATGGCGGCCGAGACGAACGGCGGTCCCCGGGCGTCGGACGGCTCGCCGCTCCCCGACCGATCACTGCCGACGTTCGAACGGGACGTCCGCCGGATGTTCACGCACATCGCTCGTGGCTACGAATGGTTCGACCACGTCGCCTCCCTCGGGAACGACCTCCTCTGGCGACCGAGGGCGCTCTGGGATCTCGACCGGTTCCGAGCGCCCGGTCCCGTCCATCGGGTCCTGGATATCGGCTGCGGGACCGGGGAGCTCGCGCGACTGGTCGCCCGCCACTTCGGGTCGGCGGAGGTCGTCGCGGCCGACTTCACGCGTGCGATGCTCGAGAACGCCCAAGCGTCCACGCGCGGCCGCGCCGAGGAGCCCCGGGTCACGTTCGCCCGGGCGACCGCGCTCCGCCTGCCGTTCGCCTCCGGCACGTTCGACCTGGTCACGAACGCGTTCGTGGCGCGGAACCTCTCCGACCTCTCGTCCGCCTTCCGCGAGGTGCGACGGGTCCTGCGGCCGGGCGGTGTGTTCCTTACCCTCGAGATCACGGAACCGGCCTCCCCCACGGTCAACCGCTTCTTCCACGCG
>JASHUP010000151.1 GCA_030039915.1 Thermoplasmata archaeon
AGATCGACGACAGTCGAGCCGCCGCGAGCGGCCCCGCCGGAGGGTGCGCCGGAAGGGCAGGCCCGATCCCGCGGTCTTGTCCGGGGATTGGCCCGGGCAGCTTCTCGGGGGATAGCTCGACCGGGACAGCGGGGGGAGGCGTTTCTTCGGTCGCGTCCGGGCCCACGACTGCGTCCGGCTCCAGCGGCTCCGGGAGAAGCGGGGTCGGGGGCGGGAGGGACGGCTCGGGAAGACGGATCTCGGAACTGATGGGATCGAGCTCGGAGGGAAACTCGGGGGGCGGTTCGGAAGTACTCCCGACCGCCTCCGTCAACGGGGCCTCCGCCTCGGTACGGGGCGGGCTAACGGGCTCGACCGCGGTCGGGGAAGTGACTTCACCGGTCAGCGGAATCGGGGGGGAGACCTCGGGCTCGGGAACCTCAGGGCTGGGTCCGGGCCCGACAACCTCGGGTCGGTCTTCCGGTTCCGGGTCGACCGGCGATTCCACCGTGCTCCACCCGCCGGCGGATGCCTCGTCCGGCGGACTCACGACCGGTTCCGGTTCGTGCGGAATCTCCGTAGTCGATCCTTCGGTCGCTCCCAACGTGTCGGGAGCGTCGGAGGCACGAGCCTCGGACATTGCGGCCGGGAACGGCTCGGGGGTTCCCTCGGCCGGAGGCGCAAGGCTGGCGTCGACCGGTGCTTCAGCGGGAGGGGGCGACCCCGGCTCGGTGTTCTCGGTAGCTGGGCTCGAGGGAGTCCATTCTTCCGAGGAAATCGACGCTTCGTCTGCGGTGGAGTCCAGCGGAGCCTGCTCGGCCTCGGGCGCGGGAGCGGGCTCCTGTGGCTCTCCCTCCATCGTGGGAACCGACGACGTGGGGAGTTCCGAGTCGGAGGAGAGGCGAGGAGCGGATGGCTCGACCGGCAGGTCCTGGGGCGACGGGCTCACTTCGGGAACCGATGACTCGATGTCTGCCGCGGGTCCGGAAGGGCCGGATTCCGAGGGAGGCGAGTCGTCCATCGCATCGAGGGGGAACGCGGCCGTCAAGGGGGGTACGACGACCTCGGGTTCGGCGCCCGGACCGGGCTCCGTATCTGTGCGAGCTTCCTGAGGAGAAGCCGCAAGGCCGGAGTCCAGCTCTCCTGTCGCCTCGATCCCGGGCGCCGACGGAATTTCGGTTTCGGTCCCTGTCCGCGTCGGGGTCGTTTCCGGAACCTCCGAGACCGGTTCGGCCGTGGCTTCGGTCAACTCGTCGGGCGCGGTCGAGTCGGGGTCCGGCCCGACCTCGGGCGCGAAGCCTCCCACGAGCTCGGCGGCCGCGGGAACGGTCGGGACCCCGGCGGGAACCACTGGGTCCGGCGTTGGTACGGCTTCGGTTACCGGCTCAGGAACGAAAGCGACCCCGGCGGTGGGAGGCGCGGTGGGAGCGGTCGCTTCCGTTGGGAAGGGAGCTCGCCCGGGCGAACCGGAAGCGGAAGGGCCGGGGGCGAAGCTCCCGGGAGTCTCTTCCCTTCGGGTCGATCGGCGACGCCGTACGCCCAAGACAATGACGAAGAGGGAGACCAGCACCACTCCGAGAGCGATCCATAGCCAGTCGCTCCCGCTCGACGAGGGGGCGGAGGCTGTGACGATCGCGTACGTGGCGGACGCCGACGCTCCCCCCACGTCCGTCGCGCGCACGATCGAGCCCGTAATGCCATTGGGCGCCCCGAAGGTGCAGCTGAAGGCACCGACGCTGTTCGTGGTCAACGATCCCGAAAGGCAGGTCGTGATCGCCCGAGAGTCGAAGATGAGCGAGGCGAGCGGCGAGGAGACGGAGAATCCGGTGCCATTGACCGTAACGGTGCCCCCGACTTGCCCCTGGGACGGACTGACCGTGATCGCAGGGAGGGTCACCGTAAAGGAGAACGCGACGCTCGCGCTGGAGGAGGCCACGTCCGTGCCCACCACGGGGTACGTTCCGGACGCCTCCGACGGCACGGTGAACGTGCAGGCGAACCGACCGTTGGCGTCCGTCGTGATCTGGGTCCCCGCGAAGGAGCCGTCCGAACACGCCGTCGGCGTCGCGAGGACCGACCCGAACGAGACGGTAACGGCCGAAGACGCGCTGAACCCGGAACCAGTGACGGCATAGTGGGCGCCGGCCGGCCCCTGGTTCGCGCCCACGTCGATCGCGGGCTGAGCGACCGTCACGGCGGACGAAGCGGTGGAGGTGGCGCTCTCGGCCGATGTGGCCGAATCCGTGACCCGGAGTTCGAAGGTGTACGACGAGCCCGGGAGGAGATCCCCGTTCGGCACCGTGCATTGCACCGTCGACCCAGCGGCGCCGCCGGTCCCGCTGGCGGACGAGCCGCAGACGGACGCGCTCGTGTAGGCGCCACCATTGGTCGAGATGAGCCACTGCCACGCGAAACGGGGCGATCCGGTGGAGGGAAGCGCCGACGTCACCGTGAGAGATTCGGCCAGGGAGAGCGAGGAGGTGCTGACCGCCGGAGCCGTCGGAGCGGTCAGCGGAGAGGCCACGGTGACGGCCGTGGAGGGGCCCGAAGCCTCCGTTTCGGAGCCCGCGCCGGAGCTGTCCGTGACCCGAAGAGCGAACGAGTAGGTATCACCGGGGATCAGGGAGCCCGCCGCGATCGAGCAGGTCTCGGTCACTCCCCCGGCGGCACCGCTGCCGTCATTTTGAGCGCATAGGGTCGCGTTGGCATCGCCGGCACCGTTGATCGAAACCAGCCACTGCCAGGAATACGGGGAGGTCCCCGTGTTGGGGATCGTCCCGGTGACCGTCAGTGCCTGATTGTCGTCCAACGCCGTCGCACTGGGTGTCGGGGCCCCGGGCGCGGTGAGGGCGGTTGCGACCGTGACCGCTTCCGAGGTAGTCGACGTCGCGGACTCGGGCGTGGACGCACCGTCCGTGACCTCGAGCTCGAAGGAGTACGTGGCGCCGACCGTCAGCGTGTTCGCCGCGATGGCGCACGTCTCGAGAGCGGCGGCGGACGCGCCCGAACCGGTAGCGACCTCGCACATGGTGGCATCGTCAAACGACCCACCATTCACCGAGACGAGCCACTGCCAGCTGTACGGCGTCGTCCCGGTCGATGGGACCGTCCCGGACACGGTCAGGAGCTGGTCGACGTCGAGCGTGGCCGCGCTGACCGAGGGAGGCGCCGGCCCGGTGAGCGCGGGATTGACGGTCACCAAGACGGACCCGGACGAGGCCCGCACCGAGTCGGAGTCTTCGACGACGTAACAGTAGTAGGTGGTGCTCGAGGGCTGCGCATCGAAGGTCACGTCGGTGGCCCCGGGGATCGGTGAGCCGAGGGACTCGCACGCGCCCGCGCTGCTACCGGAGTACCACTGGTAGGTGTACCCTCCACTCCCGCCCGAGGAGTTCGACGTGAGCAAAACGGACTGACCGTCGTCCAGCACCACGCCCGTGGGGCTCGGCATCCCGCCGTCGAGCGAAGACGAGACGGTCACCACGGCGGAAGCCGCCGACGTGACCGACTCCGGCGTCGAGGCGCTATCGACCACGTCGAGCTCGAACGTGTAGGAATCGCCCGCGACGAGCGTGTCCGAGGGGATCGAACACTCCTCCACGGCCGCCTGCACGGCACCCGTTCCGGAGGCCGACGCGCCGCAGGACGTCGCGTCGGAATACGCACCGCCGTCCACCGAGATCAACCACTGCCAGGAGTAGGTGGACGTGCCGTCCGAAGGGATTGTCCCCGAGACCGAAAGGGGCTCACTTTCGTCGATGCTCGTCGCATTGGGGAGCGGCGCTGCGGGGGCGGTGAGCGCGCTGTTGACGGTTACGGTGCCGGAGGCGGGCGACGTGGCGGATTGCGCGGTCGTGGCTCCGTCGCTCACGTCCAGCTCGAAGGCCAACGTGACACCCGCCGTGAACGACCCTGCGGCGATGAGGCAGGTTTCCGTGGCCCCGGCGCTCGCACCGGTGCCGCCACTGACGGCGCACTCCGTCGCGGTGCCGTACCCGGCACCGTTGGCGGAGACCAGCCACGACCAAGCGTACGGGGACGTTCCCGTGGTGGGAATGGTTCCCGTGACCGTGAGCGCTTGATTGACGTCCAGCGCCGTCGCACTAACTGTCGGGGCCACGGGCGCGGCGAGCGCCGTGTTGACCGTGACGGTCAGGGCGGAGGAGTCGACCACACTGTGCGTCGTCGCGCTGTCCGTCACCTCGAGCTCGAAGCTGTACGTTCCGGTCGGGGTCGACCCGCCGGTGACAAAGCTGCACGTCAACGTCGTCGGAGACGCACAGTCGGCCGCATCCGAGTATGAGGAGGCCCCCGGGGCCTCCTCCAGCCACTGGTAGGTGTAGGGATTCGTTCCCGTCGTGGGCGCCGTTCCCGTGATCGTGGCCGTTTGACCCCGGTCCACCGTCTGCGACCCCGGGGTCGGCGTCGCCACGATGAGCGCCGTGTTCACGGTCACCGTCCCGCTCGCGGACGAAGTCGAGGTTGCGGGGGTCGTCGCCGAGTCGGTCAGCTTGACCTCATACGTGTACGTCCCGACGGCCACGCCGGCCCCGACGACACAGTCCACCACCAACCCATTCGAGGCCGTGCCGCTCGGGGTCGCGCA
>JASHUP010000152.1 GCA_030039915.1 Thermoplasmata archaeon
TTCATGGCCTCTCGGGAGACCCCGATCGAGCGTCAGCTCTACGCCGTATCCTTCCGCGACCCCTCGCAACCCGTGGCCGTCACCCAGGGTCATGGCTGGTGGACCGTGGTGATGCCCAAATCGGCGTCCGTGTTTGTCGGCTACTACTCGGACCCCGACACTCCGCCCCAATGCGCCCTCTACCGCACGAACGGTGAGCGTCTGCGTTGGGTCGAACAGAACCCGCTGGACGCGAGCCACCCGTTTTTCCCGTTCGCGGGGCGATATCCGGCGCCGGAGTTCGGCACGCTGACCTCGTCGGACGGCCAGGATCTCCACTACATCCTGCAACGGCCCGTCCACTTCGACCCGTCCCGACGGTACGCTGCCCTGGTCTACGTCTACGGCGGGCCCGCCACCCAGGTGGTGACGCGCGACTTTCAAGACCTGAGAGAGAAGCTCTTCCTCGAGGCCGGGTTCTTGGTCTTCGGGCTCGACAATCGCGGCTCTCCCAATCGCGATACCGCGTTCGAGGGGGCGCTCGCCGGACACTTTGGGTCGGTGGAGGTCGACGACCAGGTGGTCGGGCTGGAATGGCTACGGACGCTACCGTTCGTGCGCCCCGACCGGATCGGCGTCTTTGGCTGGTCGCACGGAGGATACATGGTGCTGCGCATGATGACCGATCCTCGGACCCACCTCGCCGCCGGCGTGGCGGGCGCTCCGGTCACGGACTGGCGCGAGTACGACACCCATTACACCGAGCGCTACATGGGTGACCCCGCCGCCAACGCGACCTCGTACGACGCGTCCGCGGTCGTCCCGCGCCTCGGGTCGTTGTCGGGCCGCCTGCTGCTCGTCCACGGGATGGCCGACGACAACGTCCCGCTCGCGAATTCCACCCGGATCATGTCGGTCCTCCAGGAACAGGGAACGCCGTTCGATCTGATGCTCTATCCGGGCGAACGTCACGGCATCCAGGGTGCGGGGCGACAGCTCCATCTCTGGAGAACCGTGCTGGGATTCCTCCGGCGGGAGCTCGGCGAGAGCCCCGACCCCTGAACTCCCAACACCACCGCGCTCTCGGTCGGACGAAGGTCCTCGACCGGATCGTGCACCCGGATTGAGCGCAGCGGCGGGCCGGTCACTGCGCCGACCGGGCGCGCGATCGGTTCGAGGAAGGTCTCGGCCCTTCCGCGATCATCGGCAGCGGCACGGCTTCGTGCGAGGGACCGGCGGTCGCAATAGCGGCCGCGAGAGTCGGGGAGACGTGCGGCGCCGCCGTCGTCGTGACCCGCCGAGGTCGCGTCTCGGGGCGCCCGAGGAGACGTCGGACGGAGTGGCGGATATCGGAGACGTAGAGGTTGTCGTACGGACAATCCTCGACACAATCGCCGACTCCGCAGCACTTGGTACTGCGGAACTCGCCTTTCTGACGGAAATGCCCGGGCATGTCGGTGAGGCCGACGGGGCAGCCCTTCGCGCAGTCGAGGGTCTTGCAATCCCAGCAGACCTGCTTGTCGCGAACCTTCAGCTTGAAGGTCCCGATCTTCTGAAACGCCGCCGAGATGATCCCCGTATAGCACCAGCCCATCGTGACGCAGTTGTAGTTTCCCGCGTACGGGATCGCGACGAACAGGACGTACCAGGCCACCGAGAACGATGCGACGAAGAAGAAGACCGACGGGTCGTTGCCCTGGATGTACACGTTGAGGGCGCCGGTCGAATCGAGGTACGAGAGCACTGACGTCCCCACCAGGGCCACCATCACGAGGCCCATCGTGACCGAATAGGCTCCCGAGAGCCGGCTCGAAAGGTACTTTCTCGCGACCGGGCTCGAGCGATTGAACGACTTCATCGAGTCGATCGCGGTGCCCTGATACATCAGCGGCGCGGTGCAGAACACCGAACAGACGACCCGCCGGCCGAACAGGGCCGTGGCCGCACCGAGGATCACGTACGTGAGGAGGACGGTCCCGAACACCCCGATCGCGAGAGGGTACGACCCGATGCCCATCGGCCACCCCAGCACGGCGACCGTGCTCGGATCGGGTGCGTTCGGGAACAGGAGCCCGAAATAGATGCTCGGGTAGAAGACCGCGAAGCCCGCGTAGCACCCCATCATGAGGAGGAGCCGGATGCGATTCTCGAGATTCTTCGACTCCCGGAGTTTGAAGACCACGAGCGTGCCCATCTCGAGGCCCATCATGATGAGGAACCAGGACGAGGCCGCGGCCGTGGCGAAAAACCAGAACCCGTTCGAGAGCGCGTTGAACACGATCGTTCCCGGGGCGCCGGTGAGCGGCAGGAAGTAGAACACCGAACCCGGTCCGATGTAATCGGCCGGGTCGAGCTGGACGCTGAGGACCGCGCCCATGCAGACCTCGGCCGCGAAGACACCCGAAAGGAGCGCAAAGGCCCAGTGCGGTCGCAGCTGCCAGGGCGTACCGGGTGCCGCGCGGAAGGGATCGGGCCGCGCAAGGGCGAGGTAGACCACGACCATCTCCAGCACCACCGAGACCGCGAAGGTGGTGCCGTCGCCGAAGAACTGCCAGACGAACACCCCGGCCATCATCAGCCCGTACACTGAGACGAGCTCGACGAGATAGGTGGCGAAGGCCGGCGCGAACTGCCGGTGCCGGTAGATGTACTCGAACAGGTAGACGAAGAGCCCGATCATGAGAGCGCTCGAGACGTAGATGGCCAACGCGGGCCACGTAGCGCCGCCGAGCGCGGTCGGCGAGAACAGCATGATCGCGGACTGGGCGATCAAGAATGCGAAGAGAACCTGGGATATCCTACGTCGAAGCAGCACCGCCGAGAGGAGCATCTCCCCCGACATGGTGAACAAAAACCAGGGGGAGTTGACGACGCTCGAAAACGCGGCGAGGGGAGTCCCGGAGGCGGAAAGTCCGCCGGTGGCGAGGAGGAGTCCCCAACTCATCAGGAACTCGTTCACGAGGACGAGCGTCGCCAGACCGAGTCCCGTGACGAAGCCTAGGGGAACCGGATTCGCACCGATCGTCGTCGCTCCGAGGCCCACGCGGCGGCTTCTCTCGAGCGCGAGCGCAAGGGGGACGAGCGACGCCACCATCAGCGCGCCGCTGACGGCCAGCCCGGCGATCAGGCTCGAGGCCGTCGAGCGGGTGAGGTAGACGACCGCGGCCACCCACATCTCGCCCATCATGGCGAGCAGGAAGAGGCCGATCCAGGATCGGGCTCGACTCCGCGCGTCCACGACCGCCTGAATCAAGAACGCGGTCGCGACGGCCATGACCATCGCAATCGCGACGAGCGTCACCGTCAGGGCTAGCATCGCAACCTTTGGCCGGGTCGGGCTTAGGCACAGACGCGGACTGTATTTTTAATGCTCCGTGTAGGTACGAAAGTTGTCGTAGGTAAACGGAACGGTTCCTCTACCCGTAGCTCGCCGTCAGGACCGAGAGATCCCCACCGCGGGTTCTCCGACCGCGTCGCGACCGGACCCCGGCTCGGAAACGGCCGAATAGCTCACCGGGTCGGTCGAAGCGTGAAGGAAGACGATCATCTGGACGAGCAACGACAACGCGAACAGCTCCAGGCTGGAATACGCGACCCAGAGGTACAATCCCGCCGACATCACTCCGTACGACAGGATGAGCCGAACCGCGTACCCCCTCACGGAACGAGGGACCGGGTCGTCCCGGAAGAGCGCCACGAGGTACTTCGCCACCACGACGGCCATCAACACGCTCCCGGCCACGGCCGTCGCGACCTCCCACGCAAGAGCTCCGAACGTCGGAGGAGAGCAGACCATCACGGCGGGTTGCACCAGGAGGAACGGCGTCATCGAGGAGGGGACGGCCCTCAAGAGCCAACGCAGGGTGAGCAGCATCTCGAGCGCCATCGGAAAGACGAACCAGGGCGACGTGATCGCCTCGCTCAGGATCCGCACGGAGTCGCCGAGCGAGGAACCCAGTCCTGGGGCGAGGGCTCCGGAGAGCAAACTGAACGACCAGCCCATCAGAAACTCGTTGAGGAGAACCAGGCCAACCACGGAGGCGACGAGTCCCAGTCGAGAGATTCGAACCCTTCCTGCGCCGTTCGGAAGCTCCCCGGATCGGACCTCTCGGAGAAACGCGAGGAAGACGAGGGTCACGCTAGCCGACATCGCCGCCGCGGCGACCCAAATGCCGCTGACGAGACCCCGGTCGCCGCCGATCGCAAAGTACACGAGAACCCCGAGGAACATACCGGCCATCATCACGAGAATGAACTGAACCGCGCCGGCCGCCAACGGAGTTCGCGCAAAGGCCGCCCATCGGACCGAGATCGCCGTGAGCGCGGCCATCCCGACGGCGAACCCGGAGAGGATGGCGAGAACCTCGGTCGACGCCATGGGGAGCCTTTACCTCGAAGGAGGTCCGGGGACCGCCATTGCGGCGCGAGCCTCGCGAGCTCAAAGCGTGGAGGACCCGGACGGGCGGGGACCGAGAGGCGGCGTCGTACGATTCAGAGGTAGCGCCCCTTGGGACGCGTTGGAACCGAAGTGGAGAACTCACCCTCGTGCGGAGACTTTCATCCGGACCGGCCGCTCGCCGGCCCTTGGGATCGCTGTTCCTCGCCGCGTGGGGTCCAGTTGTGCCGGTCCATCCGGACCCGGGTCCCGTGGAACGTCACCCCTTCCATCGTGAGGCGAAGGCGTTGCTCCTTCCCCTCCTCGCCGGACAGGGCGATCCGGCCGCCGGCGGCGACCACCCGATGCCACGGGAGCCCGTTCGCTCCCTGGAGCGCCCTCACCGTGAGTCGGGCCGCCCCCGGATACCCCCCGGCGGCCGCGACCTGGCCGTAGGTGATCACTTTTCCGCGCGGCACCCTCGCGATCACGTTCCGCAATCGCGCGAGCGCGGACAAGAGGCCCCCTCACGGGGGAGTCCGGCCCGGCGATAAGACCCTCGCGGACCCCTCGTCGACTTACCGAGCGTACGTGAGCCAGCTCTCGTACTGCGGGGACTTTCCGTGGACCGCGGCTTCGTAGCGGAGTCGCAGGCGCTTCGTGACCGGGTACTCGCCGTTCCCGATGGGACGTCCGTCCACTTCACGGATCGGCATGACCCCCGCGGCGGTCCCGGTGTAGAACAGCTCGTCGGCGGTGAACAGCTCTTCCCGAGTGAAGTCGTTCCGGTGGAAGGTAAGGTGCTCGTCCGTCAGGAATCGGATGATCGTATCGCGCGTGATCCCTCGAAGGATCCCCGAGCTCGCGGGAGGCGTGCTCACCACGTCCTTCGCCACGCGGAAGATGTTCTCGCCGGGACCCTCGGCCACGACGCCTTGGGTGTTGAGGAGGATCGCCTCGTCGTATCCGCCCGAGGTCGCCTCCATCTTCGCGAGGGCCGAGTTCGCGTAGTTGGCCGCGCATTTCGCCTGAGGCGGCAAGGACCGGGAGTCCATCCGCATCCAGCTCGACACGGTCGCACGAATGCCCTTCTCGACCCCCGCCTCGCCGAGGTAGGCACCCCAGGTCCAGTTGACGATGGCGACCTGCAGCGGGCTCTTGGTCGGGTCGAGGCCCATCTCTCCATAGCCGGAGAACGCGATCGGGCGGAGATACGTCTCGGGCACTCCGTTCGCGCGCACCAGCTCAACGCACGCCTCGATGAGCTGCTCTCGGGAGTAGGGGATCTTCATGCGGTAGACTTTGCCGCTGTTGAGAAACCGATCCATGTGCTCCGGGAGTCGGAAGATCGCCGGTCCTTTCGGCGTGTCGAAGCATCGGATTCCCTCGAAGACCGCGTATCCGTAGTGGAGACCGTGGGTCAGGACGTGGACGCGGGCATCCTCCCACTCGACCAGGCGGCCGTCCAGCCAGATCTTCTTCAAGGGGCGAATGCCGACCATGATTGGCCGAACGCCGGGCTCCCGAAAAAACGCGCGTCAACCCGGCCCCACTTGCCCTTCATCAACTTCCCGACGAGTTGTCCCATCGCGAACGACTATGATCGAGATTCGGTTCCATGGTCGGGGCGGTCAGGGCGCCGTCCTCGCCTCCGAGCTGCTCGCCCAGGCGGCGTTCCTCGACGGGAAGGAACCCCAGAGCTTCCCGTTCTTTGGGGTCGAACGCCGCGGTTCTCCCGTCACCGCCTTCGCCCGCATCGACGACCGGCCGATCCGCATCCGCACCTCGATCACGCAGCCGGACATCGTGGTCGTGCTCGACCCCGGCCTCCTCAAGTCGACCCCGGTCGCGGACGGGCTTCGACCGGGCGGCCTCCTTCTCGTGAACTCCCGCCTCCCGCCGTCGGGGATCGCGGCTCCTCCCGGGGCGCGTCGTGCGACCGTTGACGCTTCCCGGATCGCGCTCGCGCACGGCCTCGGGTCGGCGACGATGCCGGTCGTGAACACGGTCGTGCTCGGTGCCTTCGCGCGGGCGACCGGGATCATCTCGCTCGAGGCCCTTCGCTCGGCGATCGAGAAGTACGTCCCGGCGAAGCCCACGCAGAACCGCGAGGCCGCGGTCGAAGGGTTCGGGTCGGTCCGCGTGCTCGATCCCGACACCGCGCCCGCTCCTCCCGTGCCGAGGGTGCCGCGTCCTCTCCCACCCCTACCCGAAGGCCCGATCGCCTCCACGCCGAGCAGCTCGCTGCGCACCTCGGCCTGGCGAACCCTCACTCCGACGATCCATCTCGAACGCTGCACGAAGTGCAACTTCTGCTGGAAATTCTGCCCCGACGATGCGATCGGGTTCAATGAGGAAGGGTACCCCGTGATCCGTCTGGATTACTGCAAAGGATGCGGGATCTGCGCCGAAGAGTGTCCGCCGAAGACGATCGAGATGGTCGCGGAGGAGTAAGGGGGTCGGCCGATGACGAAGATGGTTCTTTCCGGCAACTCGGCCCAAGCCCATGCGGCCCGGCTCGCCCGCGTGCAGGTCGTCTCGGCGTATCCGATCACCCCGCAGACCACGATCGTCGAGAAGATCGCCGATTTCGTCGCGATGGGTCAGCTGAAGGCGGAGTACATCCAGGTCGAGTCCGAGCACAGCGCGCTCCAGGTGGTGGTGAGCGCCTCCGGGCTCGGCGCGCGCACCTACACGGCGACGTCCAGCCACGGTCTCCTGCTCATGCACGAGCTGGTCCATTGGGCCTCCGGCGCGCGCAGCCCGGTCGTCATGGGCGTCATCAACCGCGCCGTCGGCCCGCCCTGGAACATCGGCGCGGACCACACCGACACGATGAGCCAGCGGGACACCGGTTGGATCCAGTTCTACGCGGAGAGCAACCAGGAGGTGCTCGACACCGTCCTGATGGCGTTCCGACTCGCGGAGCACCCGGACGTTCGGCTCCCCGCGATGGTCACCGAAGACGCGTTCTACCTCTCCCACACCTCGGAAACCGTCGAGGTTCCGGACCAGGCGGTCGTCGACGGGTTCCTCCCTCCGCGGGTCCCGCACGCCACGCTCGTTCCCGGGACCGCGAGTCGTCTCGGCTCGTTCACCGGTCCCGACCGGTATGTCGATTTCCGACGCGAGTCCGCGAAGGCGATGGAACGCGTGCCCGCGACCCTCGCGGTCGTCGAAGAAGAGTACCGACGGGCGACGGGCCGTTCGCACGGAGGCGCGGTACCGACCTATCGGGTCGACGACGCCGACGCCGTGCTCATCACGATGGGCACGTCGACCACGACCGCCCGCGGGGTCGTCGACGCGATGCGGGCCGAGGGCAAGAAGGTCGGACTCGCGAAACTCCGGCTCTTCCGGCCGTTCCCGAACGAGGAGGTTCGCGCGCTCGCCACCGTCACCGACCGGCTCGGCGTGGCCGACCGTTCGTATACCTTCGGCCCGATGGGCGCCGCGGCGACCGAAGTGAGCGCGGCGCTCTACCCGTCCTCCCATCATCCTTCGGTTACCGGCTTCTACGCCGGCGTCGGGGGACGTGACGTCACGCCGCACGTGGTGCGGCGGATGTACGACACGTTGCTCTCGGGAGAAGAGCCCGAGGTCCATTGGGAGGACATCGAAGAGGAGGTGTCGGTCGATGGCTAAGCTCACCCTGCCCGCTCAGGAACTGATGTACTCGGGACACGCCGCCTGCCCGGGCTGCGGGGCCGCGCTCGCCATGCGGCTCTTGCTGAAGGGGCTCGGCCCCCGCACCGTCGTCGCGGTACCGGCGTGCTGCTGGACGGTGATCGCGACGCCGTACCCGACGACGGCGCTCGGGGTCGCGATGCTCGACAACCCGATCGAGGCGACCGGTGCGTCGATCTCGGGAGTCCGGGCGGCGCTCGACGCGATGGGCCAGAAGGACGTCACCGTGGTGGGGTTCGCCGGCGACGGCGGAACCGCGGACATCGGCCTCCAGGCGCTGAGCGGGATGCTCGAGCGTCGGACGAACGCCGTGTTCGTGATGTACGACAACGAGGCGTACATGAACACCGGGGACCAACGGAGCGGGGAAACTCCGCTCGGGGCCTGGACGACCACCACGCCGGTGGAAGGACAGGATCACGGAAAGATCGAAGCGAAGAAGGACATGATGGCGATCGTCCTCGCCCACCGTCCCGTCTACGCCGCCACGCTCAACCCGAGCTTCCCCGAGGACTTCGAGCGGAAGGTCGAGAAGGCGAAG
>JASHUP010000153.1 GCA_030039915.1 Thermoplasmata archaeon
CGGGAATGGGTGAGCGAAACACCGGCGCGTCGGTCACAAACGTATGGAACTCTCCTCGCTCACCGCACGGGTCGACCGATTTCGGGAGCTCCGCGAGAAGACGTTCGTCGAACACGCGCCCCGCGAAAGATCGGGGGAGCGCCCGAGGATCAATGCAGACGAGGCGGCTTCGGAGGCCCAGCCGCAGCATCTCCCTCGCGAGTTCGGGAGTGGGACGCTGCCAGAGGGGAAACACGCACGTCATTCCGACCGCCGCCATTCGGCTTTCCCGGTAGGCCCGGATGTCCTCGAGAAACAGGTCACCGAAGACGACATGGTGAACGCCCTGGGACTTCGCCCGCGCGAGCGCACGTCCCATCTCCCGCTCGTAGACTTCGTTTGGACACGGGGAGGGAATCCGCACCGTCGTGAGCGGCAGCCCGACCGCACTCGCTTGCTGACGAAGAAGCTCTTCGCGAACCCCGTGCATCGACACGCGCGCGAAGGAATCGGTGACCGTGGTGAGCAGGCCGACCGGGGTCACGGTGTGCGTGCGGAGCACCTCGTAGAGAGCGAAGGCGGCATCCTTTCCGCTGCTCCAGGAGATCCACGCCGGGGGGGGTCGATTGCCGGCTTCGGGAGGTCCCGACATCGAGGCCGCGCGGGGAGCAATTCGGCAGTTAAGAACCGACCGGCCCTCCCACCGGGCGCCCGAAGGTCATTTGCGACCCTCGGGTACCCGGCGCCTCGATCCGGGGACAAGGCGGACGGCTATCCGGTGTCCGCGTCGTGGACCACCGCGACCAACGATCCGGTCAGGTTCCCGTCCTTCTCGCATTGAACCGACGTCGCGGGCGCGCACGTTCTGATCGTATGGGACGTTCCGGAGCTGACCGCGCTCAATCCCACGTACCCGGCGGCTCCGATCACGACCACGGCCGCGACCAGACCCACCACGGCGAGCCTGGGCGAGAGGACTCCGCGTTCGCTTCGGCGCATCGTTCGGCATTCCGGCGTTCTTCGTGCTTCGTACATCGTTTTCGAACCTCCGCTCGCGTTCAGAGTACAAAGGGCCCCGAAAGGACGGAAATACGCTAGGCGTTTTCTCGCCGAGAGTCGAGATATACTCTAGGAACTCGGTGACCCGGGTCGCCCGAGCGGGTGGTGGATAGAGCGTGGTGGACTCGAACGAAGCTCTGCCGCATCCGACCGCCCACGACCGTCGGACGATCCCGGCCCTCTCGGCCCATCTCCGCGCCCCGAGACGGTGGCGCGGCGGACCCGCGTGGCTCGTGATGATCGCCGACGTCGACGCGGCGAGCATTCTGACCGCGCTCGCGTCGGGGGCCAGTTACCGGTACGATTTCATCTGGATCCTCGTGCTCCTCACAGTACCCCTGTTCTTCATCCAGGAGGCATCAGGGCGACTGGGCGCCGTCGCCGGAAAGGGGCTCGGAGAACTCGCCCGCGAGAGATTTCCGACCCGCATCGCGTCGACCATGGCGCTGTCGATGGCCGCGGGCGACGTGGCCACGTACGTGGCCGAGTATGCCGGAATCGCCCTCGGCCTCAGCCTGTTCGGGATCCCGCCCATCGTCTCGCTGCCGCTCGCCTTCGTGGCCCACATCGCGCTGGTCGCTCGGGGTCCGTACGCCTGGGTCGAGCGGGTGTTGATCGGCGTCTCCGCCGGCGTGGTCGTGTCGCTCGCGGTGGTGGTCTTTCACCGGGGCCTCCTCCCCTACTCGCCGTTCGCCGTCTCGTCGCAACCGGCGTTCTTCTTCCTGCTCGCGGCCAACGCGGGCGCCGTCGTCATGCCGTTCATGCTGTTCTTTCAGTCGTCGGCGACCGCAGAGAAGCGAACCTCGGTGGCCATCTCTCGGCAATCGACGCTCGTCGGCGCCATCGTGAGCGAGGCGCTGATGGTCATCGTGGTCATGATCGGGGCGGGGCTCGGGGGATCGCTCAACTTCACGACCGGCACGGAGTTCTCCTCGGGACTATCGGGCGTACTCGGGCAGGCGGGCGTTTACGTTCTCGGCGCCGGCCTCGTGGCGGCCGCATTCCTCGCTCTCGTGGTGGTTTCCCTCGGAAGTGCATGGGGAGTCCGCGAGGCCCTCGGCCTCTCTCCGAAGAGCACCCTCTGGATCTACGTGGTCGAGAGCGTTCCGGCGGTATTCGTGCCGCTCCTCTTTCCCCAGTTGGTCACGCTCGTTCTCGCCCTCATGGTGGCGATGGTGTTCATCCTGATCGTTCCCGGCGTCCTCCTCGGTCGGCTCGCCTCGGATCCCCACGTGATGGGCGACCAAGCCTCGCGGGGTCTCTGGCGGGGCGCCTACTGGGCGAGCCTCGGCTTCGTCGTGGCCGTCGGGATCCTCGCGGTCGTAGCGTACGCGTAGCGAATCGCTCTCGGGTCCGATCGGGGGGCTGAACGCCTGCCGATCTAGAACCGGTCCCAGGAAAGACACTGGAACCGTGCGTCCGCGGTCGCGAACCGTGCCGACGCCGCACGCGTCGTCCAGTCGCGGTCGAGCGAGCTGGCCATGAGGACGAACCAACCGGTGGGGACCGTCGAGAATCCGTGCCCTCGAAAGATTTCGGGAGCGTCGGTCACGGGAGTGTGCATGAAGGCGAACGGTCGGAGCCGGGCCCGCCGCTCGACCTCGGAGACGAGGGCCCGTCGGGCGGCGGCCGAATCCGCGACGAGCTCTCCGCAGATTACCCTCCATCGGGTGGTTTCGAGGAGAGCGTACCCCCTCAACGTTCCGTCGGTCCGAAGGATCACGATATCGGTCGCGGGGTCGAGCTCACCCGCGGCCGCCGCGGCCGAGAACGATCCCGCGGGACGCTGGGTGAAGCCGAGGCGACCGGCGCTCCGGCGGGCGTGGAGCCGCTCGAGCCCGGGGAGGTCCGAGCGTCGCGCCGCCCGCGCGCCGAGGCGCGGCCGGGGCCGACGAGGGAGAGGGCCGTGGACCGCCCACGGCGAAGCGTAGATGTCCCGGTATCCGAGCTGCTCGTAGAGACCGTGAGCTCCCCAGGACCGGTTCGTCCAGAGCGTGGAGTAGCGAATTCCGTCCTCCTTCTCTCGCCGATGGATTTCTCGCAGGATCGCTCTCCCGACGCCGGCCCTTCTGCGGTCCGGGCGGGTTCCGACGGCGACGATGCCGGTCACCGGCTCCGTTCCATCGGGGAACGTGTACGGAATGCGAAGGACGTAAGTTTGGCCGAGCAGGCGTCCACCTTCCACGGCGAAGATCGCCGCGTAATCGGGCATCGCTTTCAACCGCCGCCGCAGCAGGTTGACCGACCGGCTCGGGAACGTCCCGCCGAATGCGGCGAGATGGAGGAGGGTCCGGTCCACCTCCATCGACGGTGTGAGCTCGTCAAAGGTCAGAAATCGCATGCGCTCTCCTCGCTAGTCAGGCCTCGAAGCGTTCGTCCTCACGCCGAGGACCGGGCGTGTCAGCGGTTCGTGCAATTTGACCATTGGAACGTGAGCCCCGCCCCGGTTCCCCTTTCCTTGCCGACTTGTGCCGTGGAGAGAGCGCCTAGGCCGCCGACGTCTCCGGCGACGATGGCGCGAGCCGCCACATGAGGATGTCGTCGAAATACCGGCCCCCGCGCTTGAACGCCCGGGGCATCCGCCCCGACTCGGCGAACCCGAACTTCTCGTAGAGGTGCCTCGCTCGGGCGTTCTTCTCCATCACCGTGAGTTCGATCACCTCGAACTTGCCGATGCAGCGTTCGAGGGTGCGTGCGAGCAGCTTGCTGCCGATCCCTCGGTCCCGATGGGACGGGTGGACCATCATCGCGAGAACCCCTACGTGTCGATCCTCACAATGTTCGCCGCGTCGTCCTACGGTGCACACCCCGACCAGGGCTCCATCGTGCTCGGCGACCGTCGCGACCTCATCCCCGTCGAGTACTGCTTTCCACAAGCGACCGAAGAACGCGGCCTCGTCCGAGGGGGTCGGTTGCGGGTCGCGGGTGTAGACTCCCAGATCCGGATTCGTGCGAACCTCCTCGTAGCGAGTGAAGTAGAGGCGGACCCATCCCTCGAAATCGTTCCAGTCGAGATCGCGGATCTTCACGGTCACCTCGGGAGGAGCCCGAGAATATCTCGGTTACGCGAACGCCCGAAGGGGTCGGCTAGGGCCGGCGACGGCTCCGCGCTGGGCGGACCCGGCACCGACCCTGGCGGATAGGTGGATAATCCGGTCTCGGCTCTTGCGAGAACGATGCGGCGGAGGGCGGACGCGGGACCACCAGGAGCGCGCCCGGTCTCGGTCCGTCAAGCTCATCTCCCTCGAGACAGGGACGCTGTGCGCGAGTTGTTCCTCGAGTACCGTGCGTGGCTCGTGGAGCATCGCGAGGTGACGGCGTTCGACGACGCCGTGTTCGAGACCGGCTTACGGTACTTCGACCGGGAAGTGGAGACCCTCCCCGGAGAGTACGGCCCTCCGCGAGGCGCCTTGTTCCTCGCCGTGCGAGAGAAACGGCCGGTCGGTCTGGGAGCCCTTCGACCCCTGCGAGCCGGCGTCGGGGAGGCGAAGAGGATCTATGTCCGCCCCGAAGCCCGCGGCTGCGGTCTCGGACGTCGCATCACTCGGGCGATCCTCGATCGGGCGCGCGTCCTCGGATACGAGCGGGTCGTCCTCGATACACTGCCCAAGATGGCCGCGGCGATCCACATCTACCGAGCCATGGGATTCGTTCCTATTCCCGCGTACTGGGCCCACCCGTACCCCTCGGCGCTCTTCTTCGAGTATCGGTTTCCCCGCCCCGGTCGGACGACGTCCAAGTCGCGCGACTAGAGCTGTTTTGCCGACCCATCGCCGCGAACCTACGGGAGAGGCTTTTTTGGGTGACCGCCGAATTCGGGCGCGATGGCTCGGGTCTGGTTCGAGGGCCTTCCGGATTACTCGTCGTTAGGAGGGTCACTCGATGGAACCCTTTGCCTCGCAGCGGACGGGGATTTCCGCGCGACGGACCTCCTGCTCTTTCTGCATGGAACGGAGATCTCCCAGATCACGGTGTCCGAAGGCAAGTCCCAGCACGCCGTCGTCGAGAAGACATCGTTCCTCGAGCTGGTTTCCTCGTTTCACGACGCGCTCCCGTTCAAAGATGTCGACCACGTCGGCGCGGGGACCTACCGGTTTCCGTTCCACTTCAACCTCCCCGCGACCGCCCAGCCTTCTCTCGCCACGACCGAACAACCGAGGACTCGCGAACGAGGCTTTTCCTGGGACGACGGGATGTACGTCGAATACGAGCTGGAGGCACGACTGCAGGTTCCCTGGTGGTTGAACCCGATCGACCGGGAGGTGGTGCCCGTCTACTCGCCCCGCCGAGTCCTGGGCGCGCTCCCGCCCTTCTCCAGCGGAAGTGACCCGGACCGGCCCACGATCGGTCTGCGGCTCGACCCGCCGATGGTCCTCCCGGGGACGACGCTCACCGGGACGTTCTCCGTCGAGAATCCTCGTTTGAAGGAACTGCCACAGCTCGACCTCACCCTCCTGCGACACGTCGAGCATCACGTCTCCGGTCATTCGGCCATCGAGGAGACGCCCCAGTTCGAAACCAACGTCCCACTTGGAAATCGTTCGCCTCACTACGAGGGACCGTTCGAAATCCGGATCCCCAACGTCTCCGACACGACCGGACCGTTCGCGGGCCAGCTCTACCGTACCTACTGGGTCCTGCGGGCGAAGCTGGACGTGCATCTGGGATTCAACGTGAAGGTGGATGCGGTGTTCGCCCCCGCGTAGGCTCCTCCGGGAAACCGCTCCGAGCGTCACCGGAACAGAGGCCGGCCGAATCCATTATGAGACGGTCCCTCCTCGATTCTGGGAAGTGCTCGCGAACTCGCGAAACCGAGCCGCCACGGCGGTGGTCCTCCTCATTATCGGGGTCGTGCTCCTGATCGTCGGCGGTTGGGCGTGGGCCGCGTGCAGCGCCCTTCCGACGGTCGGCGGGGCCACGCCCGCCTGCGGCGGGTTTGCGGTGCTGGTGGGGTTGGGGGTCGTCCTTGTCGTGGTCGGTATCGTGATCGCCGTGGCCTCGGCTCAGGGCGGCCGTCGGACGATCTATCCAACGACGGATCCGGCCGTTCCCCCGCCCCTGATTCAGCCGGTGGTCGTTCAGCGCACGGTCGTCGAGCAGACCGTCGAGGTTCGGTGCCGATACTGCCAGACCCTCAACCCGGTGACCTCGACGAAGTGTTCGGCCTGCGGCGCAGCCCTCTAGACCGTCTTCGTCGACCGGATTTGGGCCGCTCGGGGCCGACCGCGACGCCCGCGAGATCGTGAGTGCCGTCTCCGAACAGCTGCCGAAGCGTCCGTCGATCTGTCCCGGGGCCGAGAGGGGAGGGCAACCGTGCCGGTCGGTTGAGCTCGGAGGCGGGTAACGTTCGTTGCACGCTCGTCAGGACGGTTCGAGCGAGACGGCCCTCTTCTCCTTCCGCGAGCGCGCCGACCGCCTGAACGAGCGCATCGAAGATACGCGCGTCCGCATCCGAGACGAGTCGTACGGCCCCGTCCCCCTGCATCAGAACCGAGGATCGGGTGGATGGGCCGGGTCTCGTCTCCTTCAAGAGGCGGATCAACTGCGGCGTCGCTTCCCGGTCGCGGAGTTGGCCGAGCGCCCATACCGCGGCCAGGCGCACCTCGGGGTCCGGGTCGTCCAGACTGGACCGAATGGCGGGCAATCGGTCGCGGGCGTCGAGGTTTCCAAGCGCGTAGAGAGCTCCTCGGCGAGCCCAGGAGCTCGGGTCGTCCAACAACGAGGCCAGCTCCCCCGAAGCGGTTCGGTCTCCGGCCTTGCCGAGGGCCAGAGCAGCCGCGCCCCGAACCGCCCACGACGGGTCCGCTAACTTCGACCTCGCGACCGCGACCGTGAGGGGAGACCCCATCTCCGAGAGTCCGTGGATCGCGCAGACCCGGACCCAGCGCGCGCCGTCGTCCGCCGAACGCGCAAGCGCCTCGCCGCATTCCGCTGTTCCGATGCGCCCGAGCGCGACGAGCAATGCGGGTTTCTCAAATGTGTGAGCGCGTTGGAGCAGGGCGAGAAGGCCCGGAACAGCCTCGGAGGCGCGGCGCAGGCCGAGGACCAAGGTCGCGGCGATTCGCACTCGGCGAGCGGGGTCCTCGAGAAAGCGACGGACCTTCTTCGCTGCTTCTGGATCGTGAGACCGTTCGAGGGCGATGACCGCCTCCCGTCGGACGCGGTCCGACGGATCGTCGAGCGCCCGCTCGAGCGCCGGGATGGCGCGCGGGTCTCCGATCCTTCCGAGGGCCAGAGCACACGCATTCCGCACGAGGGCGCTCTCGTCGCCGCCCAAGGTCTTCGCGAGGAGGGGGGTGGATCGCGGGTCGCGAAGGCGCGAGAGCGCGTACGCGGCCTGGGCCCGGACCCGCCAGTCGGCATCCTCGAGCCCCCGCTCGAGCACGACTCGACTCTTCGCACTGGCGATCGATCCCAGCGCCGAAGCAGCTCCGACGCGCAGGCCGACCTCCGAGCTATGGAGAGCAGCTTCCAGTCCGACTCGGGCGCGCGGGTCCTGGAGGCGCCCGAGGCGCAGCGCCGCGCGGCGAGCCGCCAACGGGTCCGAGCCGGAGAGTTCGCGCAGTAGGAGATCCGGACCCGACCGCGCCGAATTCCGCCCGGACTCTCGGCGCCGCCGCCTCGGCGGGCGTGACTCCCTCGAGCGCATCCGGGCTCGCGACACGTCCGGGCCACGACGGGGCGCACTATGACGGTTCCCGAAATCGGAGGCGAGCGGGGTCCCTCCGCATATTCTAAATCACCGGCGGCGTTCCTTGCGAACAGGGTGGGCGAGTATGGTCGAAGTCGTGGTCGAGATGGAGAAATGCACCGGCTGCGCCCACTGTCGAGACGTCTGCCCGGTCAACGTCTTCGAGCTCAAGCCACGGGACGAGTTTCCGAACGTTGTCGACGATCCCGCGGTCGGAGCGAAATTCCAGTTCCGAGGGGAGAAATCGCTCGTCGTGCACGGCCCGGATTGCATCGTCTGCGAGGCATGCCTTTTCGAATGCGAAGGGGAATGCATCACGATCACGGACGACGAAGGCAAGGTCCACCTCTCGACGTACAAGTGATCTCCCGAGCGTCTCCTCCTCCGTTCGGCCCCCAACCGCTTCTCCGACCGGAAGGGCCCCGCCGGAGCGTTCGCGGCCTAGTGCGAAGCGAGATACTTCCGCAACGGAGTCCAGTAGGACTCCTTCCAACCCGGGGCGAGATGTCCGACGTGCTCCTCCGGAACCCCCGAGTGGGTGAACGTGAGCCGGGTGCCCCGCGGGCTCTTCGTGAGCGTGAACCGCACCTTCGAGAGGTGGCCCTTCGGCCAACCTTTGGCGGCCGGAACCCAGGTCTGATAGATGGTTTTGCCCGGCACGAGCTTCAGGTTCTTTCCGTGGATGTAGCCGCCCCAGGCCATGAAGCTCCCGCCGACCTTCGTGCTGATCCGCGCCTCAGCGCCGGTGAACGCCTCGTGACCGTGGGTCGTCATCAACGCCTCGTACACCTGCTGAGGGGTTCCCGGTAGGACGACCGTTTGGCGGATCGTTTTGGTTTTCATCGCGACCTCGTGGTTCCCCGGACCGGCTCCTCCCCATAAGCCATTGCCGGGCGGCGCCGCGGCGCCTCCACCATTTCCGGGTCCGAGGACGAACTCCCCGACCATCCGCAGGCTCTCGCTGCGGATCGAGTCTGCACTCGGAGAAGGCAGGTCACCCCAGCCGTCCATCCACCCACTTCCGTCCCCAGCCGAGCGTCGGTGCTCGTGACTCCCGCGCCTCCGCAATACCTATAGGGCGGCGGCGAGCGACCGCCATGAGGAACGTGGAGACCGCCGGACCCGACCTCGAGATGAATCTCCCGCCCGGATCAAAGGACCCCGCGAAGGCGCGGCGGGCCGCGGTCGACCCGGCGCGCCCCGGCGAGAAATGCCTCGCTGCGCCCGGTCGATGGACCCCGGTGATCGATCGAGAGAAGTGCGAAGGAAAGCGCGAGTGTGTCGACGTCTGTCCGTACTCGGTCTTCGAGCTCGGAACTCTCACCGACGCGGAGTTCGACGCGCTCAGTCTGAAGGGAAAATTCAAAGCTCGACGCCACGACCGTCGGACGGCCCGAACCCCCCTCGCGGGGGCCTGTCGAGCGTGCGGGCTGTGCGTCGTGGCATGTCCCGAGGACGCCATCACCCTGGTTCCGGGACGGCCCGCGTAACGGCCTTCCGGCGTGGGCATCCGTCGGAGGACGTCTTCGAGGGGGGAACCCCCGGGTACGAGGCCGGTCCGCCTACATGCGGAGCCCGATCACGAGGTCTTCCGGCAGCTCAAAGTGGGGACAGCTCGGGTGGGAGAGGATTTCGCGGGCCTGGCCGGCGGTGACCGTGAGGGGACCCCATACGCCCCGGGCGCCCGACGCCGCCCGGAAGGCGACGAACCCCTTTCCCACGATGGTCGGACTGGCCAGTTGGTCCCAGCGAAGCACCACGCGGCTCAGGAAGTAGCGGAACTCGACCCCCTCGGGCCGCACGTCGACCTCGCGGGGCAGACGGTCGAGGATGGCGAGTCCGATCAGAAACGCGGCGATCCCGAGCAGGGCCCCCGGTAGGTCGACCTTGAACAGCCCCGGAGCGGTCAGGATCAGGTAGGCGGTGAACAGGAGCAGGACGATTCCCAGCGAGAACACGACGTACTCCGAGTACGCCCACCACGCCCGCCCCCGGGTGGCGCGGGACTCGGTCGCTGCGGACGGCTCCATCTCGGTGGTTGGGCCCCCTCCTCGCCCCGTCACCGGTCCGGACGCGTCCGTGAGCTAAATCAACCTAACGAACCTGGGGAACCTCGTCCGGTGTCCTCCCCACCCAACATGAGCGATATACCTCCGGGGTCCCTCGAGTCCGTCCTCTCGATCCTCCGCGCGAACTCTGGTCCGATGCGGCGACGCAAGATTCTCGGAGAGCTTGACGCCCGGGGGCATCGGATCTCCCTCGCGGGGCTCAACCGGATCCTCGAACGGTGTTCCCGGGGCGGTCTCACGACCGAAGGCCCGGACGGGGTCCGTCTCCGCAGCGATAGGGACTTCGGGACGAGGTGAAGCCTCCCCGCGCCCGCGAGGAGCCTGCTTCCCTGCAGGTTCATTTATAGGAGAGAAGAGACCAATCGAATCCTCGGTGTTCATGGCCGACGGGCTACCGGTCTGCCCCCAGTGCCACTCCTCGATCCATGCAGACTGGCCGTACTGCAGCCACTGCGGTTCTCGGCTCTGGACCGGTCCCATCCCACCGCCCCCGATACCGGTCTGCCGGCATTGCGGTGCTCAGGTGGACCCCACCGGCTCCTTCTGCTGGTGGTGCGGCGTTCCGGTGTTCACCGGTAGGGGACCGATTCTGCCGAGTAAGTCGGAATCGTCCCCTCCGACAGAAACCGCCGAGGAAGCGCCGCCGGTCGGGGGGCCTCCCTCTCGGGCGGCGCCGGGCAAGCCCTCTCCTCCTGCGCCGGCGGCGAAGCCCAATGCGAGACGCTCCGTCCTCGGCGCCTCCCTGCTCGTGGTGGGAATCGTGGTCCTCTTGGTCTCGTTGTTTGTCGGGTGGTACACCGTCTCGTCGACGGCCACAGATGAGGTATCGGGAAGTACGTTCACGGCGAGTGCGACCGCGAACCTCTACCCGTTCAACTACCTCTCCGAGAGCTTCAACTGCCAGGGCTCGAGCTACTGCTTCTCGAACTCGACGTACACGGGCTCGTACGCTCAGGGAAGTTTCGCCAGTCTCGGCACGCTCTACGATGTGGTCACCGGCCTGATCCTCGGTGGGATCGCTCTCGGGTGTGCCGCGGTCGCCCTCGCCTTTGCCGGCGGCTACCGAAAGAAAGTCTGGGCCGGGCGTCTCGCCGTCCTGGCCGTGGTCGTGGTGATCCTCGCGCCCACCCTCCCGGCCCTTACCCAGCCCTCCATTCTCAGCTCTCAAGGAACGTCGTCGGGCGGAGCATCGCCGCAGACCTCGTTCGCGGGATCCTGCGCCCAGTCGGCCTGCGGAAACGACCTTTCGCCCGGGGCGACCACGAGTGCGTCGTGGGGTCCCTCCCTCGGTTGGTACCTCGGGCTCGTCGCGATCGTCCCGTTACTCCTCGGTTGGCTCGAACTGCGGTCGCGTCGCAAGCCGTCGTCCGCCGCCGAGATCTACCAGCTGGCCCGCTGACCCTCGGCTCTCATTCAGAGCGGTTCGAAGTCGGTCGTTGAACTCGGAGCCCGCCTCCGGACGGGGCCACCACAAGGGGACCGGTTCCTGCGGCTCAGCCCGTGCGAAACGCCTTCGCGCCGTTCAACAGGAACCGAACGTCGGACGCGAGGGAGATGAACCGGAATCCGATCTCCACGGCGGCGTGTTTCTCCTCGGTATCCACGACCAAGGTGCCCGCGATCTTCCCGTGACGTTCGCAGGTCTCGACCACCCGTCGCATCGCCTCCCGTACCTTCGGGTTCTTCCGGTCGTCGAGGAGACCCAGGTTGAGCGTCAGGTCCGTGGGGCCGACAAAGAGGAGATCGACGCCGTCCACGCCCGCGATCGCCTCCAAGTTGTCGAGCGCTTCCCGGGTCTCGATCTGCACACCGACCAGGGTCTCTGCGTTCGCGTTGCGCAGGTATGCCGCAAGCTCCGTCCCGTAGCGGGAGGCGGCGGCCGCCGCTGCGCCGCGCACCCCGGCCGGCGGGTACTTTGCGAAGGCGACCAAGGACCGAGCCTGGGCTTCGGTGCTGACGAGCGGCGCGAGGATTCCGTGCGCGCCCGCGTCGAGAGCCTGCTTCACCAGGTACTGGTTGACGTCCCCGACTCGAACGAGGGGCGTCGCGCTCCCTTCCGCAAGGAGCGACACCATCGACGCAAGGGTCTCGGGGTTCACCGGGGCGTGCTCGGTGTCGATCATGAACCACTCGAATCCCACGCCTCGGAGGGCATCGAGCGCGACGATCGAGGAGGAGGAGACCCACGTTCCGAACGAGGGGTCCTTCGAGGCCCGGAGTCGGCTCTTGAGGGCGTTCTTCATGGACCCGTCCTTGAGGGTGCCTCGGCAGCGATAAGCTTTTCAGAATCCGGCCGAGCGGAGTCCGAGGCATCTCTACGAAGGAGAGCTACGACGTGGTCATCGTCGGCGCGGGGGCGTTCGGCCTTTCCTCGGCCTACCACCTGATCGAGGACCTCCCCGGGCTCTCCGTCCTGGTGGTGGAGGCCCGGTCTCGACCGGGCGAAGGTTCGATGGGTGCCAGCGCCGCCATGGTCCGCGATGTGTTCAGTTCGCGGGACAACCATCTGCTCGCCCGGAATTCGATCGCCTTCTACCGCCGGATCATGGAGGAACACGAAGAGCTGCGGTCTCCGCAGCCGCTCTTGGACCTCCACGGTTACCTCTGGCTCCTGCCCGAGACCGAGCTTCGTCAGTACACGTCGATCGTGACCGAGAGCGGGGGGTCGATCGACGCCCGACCCATGAGCCTCGACGAAGTCGAGTCCTGCCCGGGCCTCACGGTCGCGCCGGCCCGGTGGTACGAAGGAGACGAGGCCGAACCACCTCTACCGATTGCGGGGGGGCTCTTCGGACGAAACTGCGGCGCGGTGGCGCCCGAGATGCTCGCGAACTTCTATTTCGAGCAGGCCCGGTCGAGAGGGGTCGAGTTCGTCTTCGACACCGTGGTCCAGCGGCTCTCGTTCGAGGGACGCGAGAAGATCCTGCTCCACGATCGCTCGAAGATGCCGTTCGCGTTCCAACAGCAGATGAAGGGCCGTCTCCGAATCTCCCGAGTCCATTTCGGGGACGGACGGTCGGTCCGGGCCGACACGGTCATCGTCGCCGCGGGAGGGTGGGCCGAGAAGCTGCTCCACCCGTTGGGCGTGGCGACCGCCTGCAGCTCCCGGCCCCAGATCCTCTGTTCGGTCTCTGGTCCGTTCGTGGACGAGCTCCTTCGATGGGAACCGCCCGTCGACGCGATCGACACCGACCAGGGGAGAACGCGCTTCCCATTCCTGATCCTCCCGACCGGGGCGACCCTCAAACCGGTCTACCGCGAGCGGCAGTTGTGGCTCGGCTGCGTCAACACGATCTCCCATCCGATCGGAGCGCGCGAGGACCCGACGGTCGATGGGCGTCTCGACTACAGCATGGCGGAGATGGGGGACCGAGACGCGTTCGCGACCGACCTCGTTCCCGCGGTATCTCCGTATCTCCCCAGGTTCGACACCAACGAAGTACGTCTCGAGAACTCGTGGGGGGGATACTACAACTTCAGTCCGGACGGGCTTCCGGTCGTCGAGGAGGAGTCGTTCGGAGTCCTCTTCGTCGGCGGAGATTCGGGCAGCGGGATCCTGAAGGCCGACTCCCTCGGCCGTCTCGTGGCCGCTCAGTATGAGGGCAAGACCGAGGCGCGCTTCTTCACGGGGGAGACGTACCGGGTCGACCGCCTATCTCTGGACCATCGGGTCGTCCAGCAGGAACGGATCATCCTCTGACCGAACCTGTCCCGGCGGCATCCGCTTGGACTTGCGCGAGAGGAGATTGGGGGGCACCCCCTGGTGGCCCGGTGCCGAGGAAGTTACCTTCCGGACAGCCCGAGGTTATCAGGCCGGTCAGCACAGTTCGGTAGGTCGATCCATGCCGCATACGAACGGTCTTGACGGGCGAACCTCCGAACCGAAGAGCGTACTGGTCACGGGTGCCACCGGTCAACAGGGAGGGGGTCTCTCTCGCCTGCTGCTGAGCCGGGGCCATCGCGTCCGGGCGTTCACGAGGAAACCGGACGGCCCCTCCGCACAGGAGCTCAAGAAATTGGGGGCCGAGATTGTCGCCGGTGACCTCGGCGATATCCAATCGGTCGAGCGGGCCGCGAAGGGGGTGGATGTGGCCTACCTCGTCGCGACTCCGTACGAACAAGGTCCGGCCGCGGAAGCCCGGTTCGGTACTACGGGCCTGGACGGCATGCATCGTGCCGGCGTGCCGTACATCGTCTACTCGTCCGTCAGCGACGCCGACCGAAAGACCGGGATTCCCCATTTCGATAGCAAAGCCGAGGTGGAGGAACATCTGAAGCGGCTCGGAATCGGCTATTCGATCGTCGCCCCCGTGTTCTTCTCGGACAACCTGTTGGCCCCGTGGTTGAGCGCGGGCCTCGCTCAGGGTGTCCTCGCCACCGGAGTGCTACCGGACCGCAAACTGCAGGTCATTTCGCTTCCCGAGATCGCGGAGTTCACGACCCTCGCCGTCGAGCGACCCAAGACCTTTCGAGGAAAGAGGATCAATATCGCATCGGACGAACCCACCCTTCCCGAGATCGCTCGAGTGCTCTCCGAGGTCACCAAGAGAAAGATCGCGTACAGCGCGGTCCCGCTGGATCAGGTCCGACAGCAGAGCGAGGATTTCGCTAAGATGTACGACTGGTTCAACCGGGTGGGATATAGTGCCGACCTGGCGAAGCTGAGGGCGGACTACCCGGAGGTCCACTGGCGCACGTTCCGGGAGTGGGCCCACGCGCGGGATTGGTCGACCGCTCCGTCGACCGGAAAGAAATCGTAGGCGTTCCGTTCGGCTCGAACTGGCGGGCCAAGCCTTCCTCGCCCGCGAATGGGCCGCGGACTAGCCCTTGGCCGGTCGCCCGCTCCGGTACCGAGTCTCGATCTCGGGAATGTAGCGGTTCCATGCACCGGTGAGCCGCTCCAACGTACCGGTTCGGTCCGGGTGCTCGGAAACTACCCAGCGTTCGGTGACCCGGAGATCGAGTCGAGTTCGTCGAGGTCCCAGCGCGGTGAGCGTGTAATCGACCGTTTCCCGATCCTCCTCGTCGATCTGGTCGGTATGCCACGCATTCGGCGGAGAGAGTCGGAGCAGGTCCACGGCGATGTCCGGGTCCCGCTGTGAAGTCGGAGTAAGACGGATCCGGAGCACGCGACGGGCCGAGAGCTTCAGGACACGGAACTCGGCATGGGGTCGACGAGGAGAGAGAGTCCAGTCGTCGCTTCGATAATCGGTGCACCAGTCGTAGACATACCGCATCGGTGCCTCGATCGTCTTCGAAAGACGGATTCTCTGGGTGGAGAAGATTCGATGACCCCGTTCCGGCATGCCGGTCGTACCGCCGGGACATCGGGCGATTTAACCGAGGTGATGGAGGGGGAAGGCTCCCGCGAGGCGGATACCTCTATTACCGACTCGGAAATTCTCCGTAGTGCGGGACGTTCGATGAGAGCGATGGTCGTCCGGACTCGCGCGTCGTTCGTCGGGAGTGCTTCCCGAGTTTGGTCCTTGATGTGCAACTCCCAGATGGACGACACGACCACCCTCCTGTTCCAGCTGGGAGTCCCGCACCCGGTGCAGTGCCGGGTCGTCGACGGTCGGGGCGGGGTGGGGAGCGAGAGGGAGTGCATCTCGGACCAGGGAGTGGTCCATCAGCGAATTCTCGAGTGGGTGCCCGAGAAGCGACTCTCGTTCCGCATGGAACGGACGGACATGGATTTCCAGCGGTACGTTTGCGACATCGTGGATACGTTTGACCTCGTCTCGACGCAGGGAACGGTCCGGGTCACCCGAACGACTCAGCTGGGAACCCGGGGGCGGTTCCAGCGCTGGAGGAGAATTCCGCTGTTTTTCAGCATGAAGCAAGTCCACCGCTACGTGTTCCGAAACTGGCAGCGCCTCGCCCGAGAAACACCCGCCAGCTCTCGGATCGCCGAGCGCAGCTCACCGATCGCTCCGGTTTCCTAACGCGCCCGGGGCTCTCCGGTCTTCGCGGTGCCGCGGGCAACGCGACTCCAACCAAACCAAGATTAGGCGGAGGGTCGATTTGCATCCGCCGTGTACATTCCCGGGGAACGGCGGTCCGCCCCGTCGCCGGTCCGCGTCGTTAAGGTCCAGGCCCGCCGCACCGAGACCGGATGGCCGCGGGACCCGGTGCTCTGCTTCCGCGCCCGGTGCGACCGGTGTGGCTGGCTGGGTCGGCCCCGCCCGTCTCAGGCCGAGGCGCTACGCTCGGGCTCGCATCACACGTGCCTACCGGTCGCGGGCGGGTTCATGGTCCCCACATCGGATGCCACTCGATTCCCCTGGCTTCGACCGTAGCGGCCGAAGCGTCGGCCCCCGACGAGCGTCGCACGCAGGGTTCGCGGGGGGATGCTTTAGACCGACCCCTTCTCTGTCCCCACGGCGGTGACCATGAGCGCGTATTTCATCGCGAATGTGAAGATCACGAACGCCGAGGAGTACCAGCGCTACGCAGCCCAGACCCCCGCGGTGATCGCCCAGTACGGGGGCCGATTCCTCGTACGGGGCGGAAACGTGGAGTTTGCGGAGGGCGCCTGGGGTCCCGACAAGTGGATCATTCTCGAGTTTCCGAACATGGACGCGCTCCGGCGGTGGTACGATTCTGGAGACTACCAGCGCATCATCGGTATCCGCAAGCGCTCGACCCAGACCAACGCGGTTGCAGTCACTGGGGTCTGAGCGCTCCCCCCGGGCGTCGAAGCGGTTCCGCGACTCGACCGGGTCTGACCCCGGTCGACCTCAGTAAGTCGAACCCAGCGGCCCGGTC
>JASHUP010000154.1 GCA_030039915.1 Thermoplasmata archaeon
GCGCGAACAGGGCGACCGTCTCCCGTCCCCTCGGCGCACGCGCGAAGTCGCTCTCGAACGACTCGCCGCCCTGGGTATACCAGTAGTTGCGGAGCTTACCGCTCTCGACTTCCCACTGCCCGCCCTCGACCCGGCCGGGCGAGAGGAAGCTCGGGCGGTTTGCGATCACCGTCCCTTCCGCGGATCGCTCGTCCACGGCCACCACGACGGAACCGGCCGGAGCCGCCGCGATCACGCGCCCTCGCCGACGGTCCTCCGCATCGACCACGCCGTCATCCACCCACGGCCGGCGTCCTCGCAACCGGAGCTTGAGGTCGGTGCCGTTCGCCGCGGTGAGACGGAGCTCCCGACCCTTCGTGAGGAGATTGGCCGCCCGGCGTCCGTCGTTCCCGAGGTCCCCGTAGTCGACGTCCGTGATCCCTCGGATGAGCTGGCTCCGCCACATGGCGCCCGGAACCCCCCAATGGTCCGCCTGGGCGTCGGAGGCGTACCCGAGCAGGCAGCGGACTCCGCGCACGCCGGCCGCCCGGGCGGCGCCTGTCCACTCTTCGTCCGCGCCCACGAACGGGGCGAGCAGGCGCGGAGGCAGGGCGTGGAGGCGGGGGCGGTCGGCCGGGCCCGGGAAATAGACGAGCGCGTCGGCGCGCTCGAGCGCGGCGCGCACCGGTCGCGAGAGGCCCGCCCAGCTGCGCGACGAGAGCGACCCGTCGACGCTTCGCCAGAACGCCGACTCGTCCTCGAGCAAGAGGACGGCCCGCGCGCCGAGGCGACGCGCCTCCGCGACGCACGCGCTCGCCCAAGGCAGCGTGTGGTTCCAGCTCACGACGAGAAGGTGCTCTCCCCGACGGACCCCGAGCGCGCTTCCGACCAGCGCGCGCGCCACGGCCGCCGGGGTCGCCTCGTCCGAAGCCATTCCACCGGTCCAGGAGAGGACCGCCCCGATTAAGGATTCGAACGCCACCGGGACACGATCTCGGGAGCGCGGGCTTCGGGTCGCGAGAGCTCCCGCGCGAGGCGAACGAGGAGGCGCCCGGTGTCCTCGTTCGCACGGGAAAAACCGACCGGCCGCAGCGCGGCCGGGAAGTGGGCCCATCCGTCGGTGCGCAGCGCCGCGCGCCGGACGACGTCCGCGACCCGTCGCCCCCGCGCGAAATCGCCGATGTCCCTGAGCAGGGCGGAAGGAGCGGACCGATGTCGCGCGAGGTCGAGCCACCCGCGCACCTTTTCGGGACGGTGGCGCCGACGCGCGGCCCCCTTGCCGAGCACCCCGTTGAAGTAGAGGAACGGGCCGCCGACCTCCATCGCCTCGAGCAGGGTGCGGCTGCCGGTCACGATGCGAAGTTCGGCGTCCCCGAATCGCGCCCGCCAGGCGGGTCCCGTGAGCGGCGTCGTCACGACCCGAATCCCCGGAGCTCGCTCGACACTCGGCCACGGCCTCGGGGACCGGACGTAGAGCCGGATCGGTGGGCGTACCGCGCTGAGCCCACGAAGGACGCTCGGCGCGATCCGCTCCGCGCTCGCCGGGCTCGCGTACCAGACCCACTCCCGGCTTCGGCGTTTCCTGCGAGCACGTCGTCTTCGCTCGGGGCGGCCGGAGCCGAGTGGACCGGTCTGGACCGCCTCGGGAAACTCATGGCCGAACGCGGGGTCCCGGACGAACGTCGCGAAGAGGTGGAGCACGTTCGGCCGGTCGAAGCTCCGGAAGCGGCGGAACGCCGAACGGAACTCGCTTACCTCGTTCGCGAGGCGGGCCGCGCGGTACCGCCGCGGGATCGCACGGGAGACGACGCCGCCTTCTCGAAACCGCTCGCGCGTTTCCGCCGTGCTCGAGAGGGTCCGAGCGAACTCCTCGAGACTCACGTGCAGGGTACGGTCCGGTCCGTACGCGGCCTCGACCGACCGCGACTCGACCTCCCAGGCCCCTCCACGGCCGAACCGGGTCGGCCGGCTCGGCGCCGCGCTCACCCCCCAGGAGGGGGCGATCGTGAGCGCGTTCCGATGACGCCGGAGGATCGTTCGCCGCCGTTCGAGCGGCGGCCAATCCCACGGTCCGCCGACCGACGCAGGGAGGGGTCGGCCTTCGGAGCGGTAGAGGATCGGCCGGAACCCGGCGCGGGCGAGGACCCGACCCGCGGCGAGAACCTCCTCGATGTCGCCGAGGCCACCGCCGACCACCGCGGGGAACAGGTAGACGTCGACCCCTCGCCCCGGCCCGAGGCGTTCAATCGATCGAGCGGTAGAGCGTCCGCCCCGAGCGCGCAAGTCGGAACCCCAGCGCATCGAGAGGCGCTCGTCCCCATGTATTGTACTCCGCGACCCGGCAGAGGACCCGCGGGACCTCGTGGGAAGCGCACCAGCCGAGGGCCGTACGCGTGAGGTTCATCCCGAACGCGGGGTCGAGCCGTTCGGATAGGACCGGAGCAGAAAGGTGCCCGGCCAAGGTCGTGTGGGAGACGTTCCCCGCGATGTACCCCTCGGCACCCGCGCCCCGGTCGACCACCCAGGCGGCGTCTTCGGTGGCGAGCATCCGCGACGCCAGCGCGGAGCCGAGGAACGCACTTCGGCCGATCGGGAGCACCCGCTCGACCTCGACCGGCGCCTGGCGACGCGCGATCGCGACGATCGCTGGGGCGTCCGATCGCACGAACGGACGGATCCCCGAGCCGGCCGGAGGACGAGCGGTCGTGAACTCCGCGAGACCTTCCCGCATGAGGTCGGAGGACGCCCGGAGGGGACGGAAGCCGAGGGACTCGTAGAGCGTGCGGGCGGGCGTATTCGAGTCGAGGACGTCGAGGGCGAGGTACCCCCGGCGGGCCCGCCGACCCAGGTCACGGGCACGCTCGAGCATCCGTTTCGCGTAACCGCGTCGGCGGTGGGCCGGGTCGACGATCACGTTGCTCACGTAGGCCGCGCGCGCCGGGAAGGTGACGAGCGTGGTCGCGACCACCGTTCCCGCCTCCTCCACCACGAGGTAGCGGAAGATCGGTCGTCCCGTCAGTCGAAGGAATCCCAGCACGAGCCGAGTGTCCCAGCGGAAGACCCGACGCGCGACTTCCTCGAACGCTTCGGGCCGGTTCCCGACGAGCGCGGACTCCTCGGGAAAGTTCTGTTCGAGGAGCTCGATGAGGCGAGGGGCGTCCGAACGCCGCAGGTCCCGGATCATCCGCCGCTGTCCTCGTCGTCGGCCGAGGACGGGAGCGCGATCTCGAAGAGGGCCCGCAACGTCGGGACCGGGTGTTCGGGCCCGAGCTCGGGGAGGGGCAGGCGGGCCCGGCGGTCAAGCTCGTCCTCGCTCAATCGCTCGCGCGCATCGGCGAGCGAGCGCTGGATGAGCGGGTCGAGACCGCCGTGGGAGAGCCGACCGAGCGCCTGGACCACGGCGTCGAAGAGCCGGTGCTCGGCGTCGGAGACGAGCCCCTCCG
>JASHUP010000155.1 GCA_030039915.1 Thermoplasmata archaeon
ACTGTCCGTCTCTGTCAGGTAGATCGTGTACGTCCCGGCGTCGCCAACGACCGGCGAACACTCGAACGACTCCACGCTCCCGGGCTCACCACAGAACGAAGGGACGTTCGTCCAAGTGTAGGTATAGGGAGCCACTCCGCCGGTGTCACCAGCGTAGACCGTGGTCGGAGCGCCTTCCTGCGTCGGGTTCGGCGTCGCGAACGGCGCCACGGCGAGTGCCGGATTGACAGTCAAGACGAACGAGCCGGTCGCCACGCTGCCCACGCTGTCCGTCTCCGTCAGGTAGATCGTGTAGCTCCCGGCGTCTCCCACGACCGGCGAGCACTCGAACGACTCCACGTCGCCCGGCGCGCCCTCCGCGCAGAACGAAGGCACGTTCGACCAGTCGTACGTGAACGGGTAGACTCCGCCCGTGTCGCCGGCGTAGACCGTGGTCGGAGCGCCTTCCTGCGTCGGGTTCGGGTCAGCGTATGGCGCCACTGCGAGCGCCGGCTCGACGATCAACGTCACGGTCCCGGACGCTGTGCTACCAACGCTGTCCGTTTCGCTGAGGGAAATCGTGTACGACCCGGCGTCGCCGATCACGGGAGAGCAAACGAACGACTCCACGTTACCCGGCGCGCCTCCCGCGCAGAACGCAGGCACGTCCGTCCACGTGTACGTATACGGAGCCACTCCGCCCATGTCACCAGCGTAGACCGTGCTCGAGGCTCCCTCCTGGGTCGGGTTCGGGTCGGCGTACGGGGCCACCGTGAGGGGCGGGAGAACGTCGAGCGTGACGCTGTTCGAGAAACCGACGTAGGGAGCCGAGGCGAAGCCGAGTTCCATGTAATAGAAGTAATACCCGGGCCCGGCGGTAAACGTCGACGGCGCGATCGTGGTCGACGGGAGGTCACCCGGGGAGCAAGAGAATGAAGAGCCAAGGGTCGTTCCCGGGAACGAGGACGTTGGCAGAACCTCGTACCACTGACACGACCAACCTGATCCGCCCCCACTGAAGGACGTGAGCGTGGACAGGGTAGCGCCGACGTCCGACTCGGTCGTCGTGGGAGTGACGGAGATCGTCGGTCCGGCGAACGGCGCAGCCGGATTTGAATCAACTGTGAAAGAGGCTTTGGGCTGTGAGCCGGCAGGACTGGAAGTCGGAGAAGAACTGGGCGTTGGCACGGAGACGACAGAAGGAGTTGATGAACTCGACGCGAATCCCGCGGGACTCGCGCCGGAACTATACGCCAACACGCCCGCGGTCGTGCCAACCGTGGTCGTTGAGTGCACGCTCACAACTTCGGCGGACGCCTGTACGCCCCCGAAAAATCCGAGCGGACCGATAGCGGCGGCACCGAGCATGATCGTCGATACGGCGATGGCCATCCACCAGCTTCTACGCGACAGCGTCATGGGCAAATTTCGCTAGCACCTCGAGGGTTATACCACAACACCGACTCTCGGCGACAAAGGTAGGTACGATTAGCGCAAATCGTCCCTAGTAAACTTCGAGAGGGTTCGAAAACGCCGGAGACGTCCCTCGGCGTGTCGGGCTCTCGAAAAACTATAGGCGTCGCCTCGGACGCTTCGGGGGCGGAATGGCCGCACGAGAATCCCCACCCTCCGAGGCCCGGTCCGTCTTGGTTGCGCCGGATGCTCGAATCCAACGAGAGGGAACGCCCCGGTAGGCTCGCGGATCGGCGAGGATTTCATTCTCGGATCGACTCGATCCCGTGGCCCGAGAGAAGGTCTGGCGGAGCGGGAGGAGGGCGGCGCCCGAGAGAGATGGGTTGGCCAGGACCGAGCCGTCGAGCTCGCCTTCGACTGTCCCCTGGGCCCACTCGGGAGTGGCAGTTACAGGCATTTCAACCGAGAGACGATTGTCGAGCGGTCGCGGTTTCACCCCGAGGGAAGCGGGGACAGATCGAACGACCTCGTTCCAGGCGAGCACCGAGACGTAGCGGAGCGCCTGCTTCGTGGGCGCCAACGACGCGCTCGAGGAGTCGAAACCTCGTTGGAGCTGAAGGAGCACTGCGTCGACCTCCTCGCTGCGTTCGATGAGCTGCTGGATCGCCTTCAGCACTCCGTCCGCGTGATGGGTCAGACGATATCCTTCAGGGGTGTCCTCGACCAGCTGATGTGCGAGGCAGAATTCCAGGTATAGCTGGAATGAGCTGGGGTTTAGGTTGGCGAGGCCAATGATGCGGGTTTTCTTAGGGGCCTCACGGACCGCGCTCAGGAAGTCGCGCAGTATCTCCACTTTGGTGCGGTAGCGTCGACCGGTCCGGTACGTATGCAGTCCCCTCCCCCGGGTGCGCGCGTGTGCGCGCGAACGGCTGCAGGTTTCCGGATGAAGGACCGCTATAAGAACGCTCCGAGAGCCTCTGGGGAGCGGGTGATGGCTTAGGCGAGCCCGCCCTGGGCGTTACCTGCATCACCTGTCGGCCTCCTTACGAGAGGAAAGAACGAGACGCAGATCGTTCCGGACCGATGCGACCGTCCATGTAACTCGGGCAAACTCACCGTCCGTACGTCGACAAAGCACTGTGTGGGTAGGTGCTATCCCGGTGTGAGAAATCGAGCCACCCGGAGTCCCTCTTTCGGTCGTTGAGAGCCGCAAAAGGTGGCACCAAGTTCTCTTATGCGGTAAGGCTCTGGGGGCACAAGATGCCCGCCAGAAAGAGTCGACCTACGCTCGACTCGCTCCGTGCCGAGTATGCTCTGCGTGGCCAGAAAGTTTCGGAAGTTGTAAAGGTGGTCGACGGTAACCGGTATCGGTACGCTCGGGTCTGGAACCCGGAGCAGCGTACTCGCTCGGACATCTATCTCGGCCCCGTGGAGCCGAAGCGACTCGGAAGTCTTCTCACGGAAAAGGACCTACTGAACCTAGAGAAAATGTTCGGTGATTTCCACAAAGCGAGCCACCGCTATGCGGAGACGCTCGACCGAGTTTTGGAGGCCTGGAGGATCGAGCGCGACTCCGGCGTGGTGCGAGCCGACCGGAGCGGGGGCGTGATGCGCGCTCGATCCGGCAAGGCCAGCGACCGCCAGCAAGGATAAGGTGCTCCCGGCGGGAATTCCTCCGCCCGGGGTACCCCGGGCGGTTTTGAACCCGCGTCAGAGGCTCGAGAGGCCTCTATCCTTGACCACTAGACTACGGGAGCGCCACGGGCCCGTAGCGGGCGGGCTCTTTGAGCCTTTCGAGGGAGGCAACTCTCGGATGCGCCATCGGCTGACGGGATGCGCGGTCCTGCTACAACACGGCCCCGGGGACGTGGGCTCGCACTTCACTTGGGGGCCGCCCATTCGGCCGAGAGACCGCTTACGGAGACTCTTACTTCCCCGCGGGGGTTCCGAGCCAGGTCCGTGCGCGGCTCGACCGTCTCAACGCTATACGGTCCGGTGTCGGGGTCGGGCCGAAGCTCCTAAGACCCCGGGATAGATTACAGAATGTGACTCCACCCGTCAAAGCCCGAAGCGGCCACATTCTTCTCGACTCAAAGCGGTCGTACCGCGACCTCGTCCGTGTTTACCCCGAGATCCACGTTCGGGTGGTGGAGATGAACCGCCCGTTCGTGAAGGAATCGGACCCTCTCCTTCCCGAGGTGTTGCTCGACGAGAACCTGCGGGACCTCAAAGGCAATCGAAAGCCGGTCGGGTACAATCGCCAGGACGCTTTCGGACTTCGCCTGATTTTCCCGATCGCCGACGATAAGCGAGCGGAGTTCTACTTCGCGAAACCTGCTCGCTGCCAGGAGGTCGTTCAAATCACCGAGCAGGTCTCGACCCTTCTTCGCCGGCGAGGAATCAAACACACGGTGGAGTACGACCGACTTCCGTTGGGCCCGCCTCGGGGTCTCCCCGGGCTCCCGCCCACCGGGGTCGGCTCGGGCTACTTGTCTTCCTCGTCGACCTAGAACCTACGGTTCCGACGGAGGCCGGCGAAACGGCCAGAACGGGTTTGCGACGGGTGCGGGGGCCGGGGCCGTCGCTTCGCTCGGCCCGACGCCTTCGCCCTGGAGCTTGCGCAGCGCCAGGCGGGCCTTCTCCAGCGCCGCTGCGTAGTCCGTCTCCCGCAGCCGCAACGACTCATTCAGGAGGGCGCGGGCTTCCGTCGTGTCAACGCGAAGTTCGTGGGCCTTCGTGAGCGCCGCGTCGATCAGGTAGTGAAGGTTCGTGAGCTCCCGATGGAGCGACTTGCGCAGATTCAACTCCTCTTCCACCTTCAATAGGAGGCGCGCAGCGTCGAGGAGCTGGCCCGAGTGCTCGAGCTTCTCGACTTCCTGGAGGCGGTCGCGCGTCGGTCCGACGCGCACGTGGAGTCCTTCCTGAGCAAAATTGACCTCGGTCTGGAGGTCGCGCAGTCGGCGCAGGAACGGGTCCCGGACGGCGGGTTCGAGAGCGCTCGACGCCCGGGCGAGCAGCGCCTCGGCCTCTTCGGGACGACCGGCGTCGAGGGCCACCCGGGCCTCGCTGAACGTTTGCATGACCGGGGTCGTGTCGAGGGCCAGTCGCTCGCCGACCCAGAGCCGGTCCTTGAACTCGGACATCTGGCGCTCGATCTCCTCCCGACGGCGGCGTCGGCCGAGGTCGAGCTCCGAGCGCATCAGGGCGAGCGCGGCGCCGTAATCGTGCCGGGAGCGCATCGCGGTGATCTGCGAGCGAACCTCCGACCTGCGGTCGAGTTCGGTCGGAGGAACGTCGGAGGAACGCGCGTACTCCGCTTCGACCTCGCGCCACCGCCCCTCGACCACCGCCTCGATGATGCGGACGCTCGCCGCTTCGCCTCGGCCGATGGCCTCCCGGACACGGGCCCACTCCCGGGCCCGGAGAGCCGCTTCCGCCTCGGTGAGGATCGCCTCGATCGGGTCCACCTCCGCACCGAGTCCCTCACGTCGGGTCGACTCGAGCTGTCGGCGGAGCTCACCGAGCGGCCCGGCGAACAGCCGTTCGATCGCCCATCGAGCCTCTTCGGTCGCCTCGCGGGCGGACCGAGTGGCATCGGGGTAGAGGCCGGAATCCAGGTGATGCCGGGCTTGCGTGAGCTTCAGCGACGCAGGGGCGGTCTCGGCCGCGACCTCGGTCGCCTCGCGGAGCTGACGTTCGGCGGACGCGATCGCATCCCGCGCCCGTCGATGTCCTTCCCGCGCGACCCCGAGCGCGTCGGAGGCGAGCAGCGCATGCTCGAGGACCGGCGGATACTCGTGGCCCTGGAACGCGAGCCGAGCTGCGGCGAGCTCCTCCGAAGCCACCGGCGACACCACGCCTTCGGAGATCGACCGGGTGATCGAGGACTCCGCCGCCGCGATCGACCCCTCGGCGATCCGGCGTTGAAGGTCGGCGCGCTCGAGCTCCCCTTCGCTCTTTCCGGCGAGCTGGAGCGCCTCGACCGGTCGGCCCTCGTCGAGCGCCATCCGGGCGCGGTGAAGCAAGTTCTCGGCGAGCGAGGTGTCGATTCCTTCCTTTCGAAGCCGTGTGACGGTCGCCTGGAACCCGGCGAGCGTCTTCGAGACGTGCTGGTAGGTCGCCTGGATGAGCTCCCGCTCGAGCGGACCACCGAGCTCGACGACGCGCGCGAACTGGCGCTCGGAGAGCAGCTTCTCGACCCGCTCCATCTGCTCGCGGAGACTGGGGGTGTGGACGTGCAGTAGGTCGGCTTCTGCGAGCGCTTCCCGGGCGCGCTTCGCGATCCGCTCCGCGTGCTCGACGAAGCCGCGGGTGGAGACGAACTCCGCGCGTGCGGCGTCGAGGAGCGCCGCCGCTCCGATCGGAACCGGGAGCGCAATCCGTCGACGCGCCTCCCCGAGCGGCAGCAGGATCTTGTCGAGCTCGACCCCCGCCGCGCGGGCGATGTCGAGATCGCGTTCCAGCGAGCGGAGGTTCTCGTCGAGGACCGGCCGAAGGACCGCGATCAGCTCTTCGTGGAGAAGTCGGGCCCCCGTACGCGTCGCATCGGGGGGCGCCGTGGCCTGCTCGGTGCGCAACTGCTCCCAACGGCTCTGGAACGGTTCCATCGGGAGCGAGAGGCGACGGCCGTCCTCGACAAGATGCTCGACTTCGCCGAGCAGTCGGCCCGTCTCGACGCGCGCCCCCTCCGCACCGAGCTTCCCTTCGATCTCATCCAGGATGGCTCGCGCGCCGTCGAAATCGAGGCTCTGGAATGCAAGTCGCGCGTTGCGAAGCGGTTCGTAGAACGGGTTCGGATCAAGGCCGGCTTCACGAAGGTGGCCGAGCGTTTCCTGCGCTCGGGCGATGGCCTCCAGGATCGCTTGCCCCGCGGCGCGCGCTCGGAGCGCGGACTCCTCGAGTCGCGTGGCCAACCGGTAGGCGTCCGCGAATCGGCCCGACCGGGCGGCGGTCTGGGCCTCATCGAGCTGCCCTCGAAACTTCGTGAGCTCGAAGCCCATCGTTTCAAGTTCGACTAAGGAGAGTTTCGCATGCGAAACGGCCTCCTCACTCCGGAGGAGCTGTTGCTGCTGAGCTCGGGTACGAATTTCCTGCGACGCGCGGGAGGCTTTGACAAAGTCCCCCATGTTGAAGATCTGTTGCACTTCGTCGATCTGGCGCTGGATCTCGTCGCTCGGACCGCCCATCGCCTCCAGCACGCCTCGCTCGGTCTCGAGGATCTCCACGAGCGCCGAGGCGTGGGCCGCGACCACGGCCCCGAACTCTCGTTCCGCTCGCCGGAGGCTGTCGACCGAGCCCATCAGGTCCTGCTTCACGCGCAGGGTCACGTCCGCGTCCGCGAGCAATCGGCGAACGGGGGCGACCAGGTCCTCGTCGGGAATGTCGGCGAGGCCTTGTTCCATCTCTTCGACCCGCCGGGCGACGTAGGGTCCGGCGGCGCGTCGCAACTCGGCTTCGGAGCGGCCGATGCGCTCGGCGGCCTCCGCGAGCTCTCCTTTATCGAGCAGCGTGCGCGCCTCGGTGAGGTCTCGGTCGGCGTCCGGTGAGAGGAACTGGTGCTCCCGGGCGTAATCGCGTGCCTTGTCGAGGCTCGCCCACCGCTGGGCGAAGAACTGGAGTGCCTCGCGGCCGAGGTGAGCGACAGTTTCCTTGAGAAGCTCTCGAGCGGGCGTGACTTCGGCTCGATCGAGCAGGGCCCGGACGCGGGTCAGCGCCGGGTCGAACGGTTCGACGGAGAATCCGGTTTTCTTGAACCGCTCTTCCATCTCCTCGAGCGCCGCGAGTTCGTCCCGCGCCGTGTCGAGCTCCTCGGTGAGGCGGCTCACCTTATCGAGGGCCTCTTGGCTGGCCGCAAACGCCTCGGAGTAGATTTTGAGGCGAAGCGCTTCCCGCGCCCGGTTCATCGCAGCAAACACCTCGCTCGGGTCTCGGCCCATACGGCGAGCGTCGGAGATCCGCGGTCGCGCCTCGTCGAGCAGGCCCGCCACGACGGTGACGATGGGCTCCTCGGCCGCACGACGAGCCTCGAGAAAGATGGGACCGATCTCGAGGGGTGAGGAAGTGCGGATGCGGCTGAGGGCGTCGTCCACGGCCAACCGGGCCGCGGTCGGGTCGACGCCGTACTCCGCCGTGGAAACGAGCGAGGTGCGAAGGGCCTCCAGGATCTGGACGCAGCGTTCTCGCAGAGCTTCGCCGACCTCCTGGATCGCCGCTTCCGTCGCGGGAACGACCTCGGGCCACCGGTCGGGAGTCGCGTCCTGTCCCGCGTCGAGGGCGGCCTCGAGCCGGGACGCAGGGGCCCCGAACTCTTTGGCCGCGGAGAGGAGTCGGGTCGCATCGTCCCGAACCTTCTGGCGTCGCACCGCCGACTCGGGAAGTCCGGTTCGCAAAAGCCGATCCGCTCCCTCGAACGCCTCCGCGAGCCGGTCCTCCTTCGCCGGCAGAAGGGCCTCGTCGAGACGCTTTTCGAATTCCGAGAGCCTCGGCCCCGAGAGGCCCGCCCAAGTCGCGACCGCGAGCGCGCGCACTCGGACCTCGTTGACGTGGGCCATCTCGCTCGTGTGGAGCGCCTCTTCGACGGCCGCGAGTCGGGTCACGGTGGACGACCAGGTCTCCCCGTCGGGCGGGTGGGCAAGTGCCTCGAGCTCGTTCGAAATCTCCGGGGGCACGACCAGACCGAGACCCGAAAAGCGTCGAACCGACTCCGCCGTTCGCGAGCGACGTTCTTGAATCGTTTGAGGGACGGTCTTCGAGAGGTACTCGGTCATCGCCTTCGCTTGACTCTCGACGGCGTTCCAGTCGGCGCGACGAGCGAGCTCGCGAAGAGCGGCTTGGCGTTCCAGTACCTCGGGAGGAGTGATCCCGAGCTGCTCGAGCCGGGCCACCTGCTCATCGATCTCCTTGAGCGTCGCCTCCGCGGCCTGACGCTGTTTCTTCAGCGCCTCGGCCTTTTCCTGCAGGATCCGGGTGAGCCGGGACGACGATACGGTTCCCAATCCGCCCGGACCGGTCGTGCGACCACCCCCTAAACTGAGCCGACCCGACAGTGGCTTGCGCGCGCCTCGGGCATCCGTTTCATGCCCGGTCCCCTTTATTAATGAAGCGAGGAACCAGCGACTCTCCTCGGCGAGCCCGGTGGGGTCGCTCTAGGTTCGCGTGATCCGCCGTTTGCCCATCGCGTCGAGGTACTGGACCTCGGACCCGGGCGACACCGCGGCCTTCGTATCCGCGTCGAGCGGGAGGCTGAACGTCTCGTACGTTTCGAGGTCCATCAACTGAACCTCGGCCTCCGTCATCGAGAGGACCTGGGCCTGTCGCTTCCCGATCAGCGGAACCTGCACCTTGTGCTTCACGGGGAAGACGACGCTTCGCTTCGACCCGTCGAACAGCCCAACCGCGTCGATCCGGGCCTTCGCCTCTCCGTGCTTTCCCGGTTTCGAAGTCTGGATGCTGAGAATCCGGCAGGGCTCCTCGTCGATGAGCATGTAGCGGCCCTC
>JASHUP010000156.1 GCA_030039915.1 Thermoplasmata archaeon
ACGTCGCGCGCGAGGTGGCGAAGGGGTTCGTCCTCCAGAACGTCGTCCATTGGGTGAAGTCGATCGCCATCGACTCCGCGTTCGTGGGCCGGGCCGCCGGACTACCGGGCGACCTCGCCCTCGGCCACTATAAGCCGCTCCGGTCGACCCGGTACGTTCACGGCGCCCAGGAATACGTCTTCCACTTCTCGCGGACCGGCGACGTCCCGCTCGACCGGCTCGCGATCGGCGTCCCGTACGGCGACAAGTCGAACGTCGCGCGTTGGCGGGGCGCCCGGGCCGGCCGCCGGTGTCGGGGCAACACGTGGTTCCTACCGTACCCGACGATCCGCTACCGGTCCCGGGACCGGCCGCATCCGGCGACGTTCCCACCGGAGCTGCCCGAATGGTGCGTGCGCCTGCACGGGCGTTCCCGGACCCGGCTCGTAGTCGATCCGTTCGTCGGCATCGGGTCGAGTGCGGTCGCCGCGGCCCGGCTCGGCGTATCGTTCGTGGGCTTCGACCTCGACGAGGGATATCTTCGCGTGGCCGCAGAGCGCGTACGGGAGGAACTCGCGGACCGCGGGTCGCCGCCGAGGCGGCACGGGAGGGCGCCTACCGCTGGTCGGGGCCCGAGGACTCCTCGGTCGTCGGCGGCGACCACTCGCGCATCGGGGTCCGCTTGACCCCGGCGGCGGCCGCGAGGGCGTTCTTCGTGCCCGACTTCACGGCCTTGCCCGCGGCGTAGGCGGCGTCGCGGGTCGCTCCGGCAGCTCGTACGGCCCCCGACCCGATCGCCGTGCCGGCGTCCGAAATGCGCTGGGGGATGCGACGCATCTCCTCGTCCATCGACTTTCCGAGGTGGGCGAGGTCGTCCTGGATCTCGAGGCTCAGGTACTTCGCTTCCTTCGCGGTCACGTTGCCGAACCGCTCGATCTTGCGGTCGAGGTCGGAGAACTCGTTCGCAAAGTCGCGGCCGAGGCCGCCCGCCGCATGGCGCATTTCGGACAGGTGGGCCCGGAACTGGGCCTGTTCGCGGGAGTCGGACATGGTGTTTCGCTCGGTCAGCGGAAGGTCAGCGGATAAACCTTGACGGCCATCGGCAAGAGGGGTTCCGGCTCAGCCGCCCATTCTCCGGTCGGCCTTGCGACGCCGGCCCCGTCCCGGGGTCGTGGAAGCACTCGGCGTCGGTCCCGCCGACACCGGGCCGGCGGTCGGCGGGACTCGCCGTTCGGTCTCCTCGCCGTGCGCCCACCGCACGAGCAGCTCCACGCCGAGACGCGCCGGGTCGGTCACCACCATCTCTCCGCGCAACGTGCGCGCGATCGCGCGCGCGGCCCGCTCGTACTCGGGGTGCTCCGACTTGAGCAGCAGGACCGTGCTCTTCAGCGAGGAGACCGTCGCCAGCTCGGTCGCCCGGGCGAGCGCGTGTTCCATCGCGACGTCGAGCTGGCCGCTGTGGACGCGACCGCTCTCGTCGGTGTACGCCTCGGGGAGGCCGTCGGTGATGAGGTAGAGCTCCCGGCGGGTCGCCCGCGACGCGCGGAGGAGGAGGTGCGCCGTGCGCAGCGCCTCCGCCGTGTTCGTGAACGCCCCGGCTCGGCACTCCCAGAGCTCGACCAGGTCGAGGACCTGCACCTCGTTATCGAACGTGAGCAGGTCGATCGTGGCGTCCGGATGCCGGCGACGGATCGCCACGTAGAGGGCGAGGAGGGCCTTCTTGGCCGCCTCGAGCTTCCCTTCCTCGGACATGCTGCCCGAGCGGTCGAAGGCGAGGACGATGTGGACCCGCTCGCTCGTGATCTCGCGGAAGACGTAGCTCGTCGACTCGTCGATGTGACGGGAGCCGGTGAAGCGCGCGGCGAGCAGCGAGCCGGGAACGTCGAGGTGCGCGATCTCCTCCGGCCGCCGAAGACGGGCCTTCTCGTAGACGCCGGTCGAGCCGCCGCCCCGCAACGACATCCGGATGTCGCCGGGGAGCCGCTGGCTCTCCTCCTCGAGCAACAGCCGGGCGAACCGCTCCACGAGGCCGTAGGTCACGACGAGCTCGCCCTGGCGCTCGGCCACGAACCCCCGTTCTTTGAGCTCCCGCTCGACCCTTCGCTCCTCCGCCTGGCGGACTCGAGACTCCGCATCCGCCTCGGCCCGGCGCTGGGCTTCGGCTCGCTCCTCCTCGAGCCGCCGTCGCTGCGCGTCGGCCTGGCGCCGCTTCTCTTCGGCCTCCTTTTCGAGCGCTCGCTCTCGCGACTTCAGCGCCCCGGCGACGCTGTTCGATAGCTCGTCTCGCTCGGGGCCCGAGAGCTGCGCGAGCGCGTTCCCGAGCTCGGAGGCACCGATCGCCCGACCCCCCGCGTCCGCGCTCGCGAACACCATGCGTCGTCCCTTCGTCGGGGGTGCGGGCGCGGCCTTGCGTCGGGAAAAGAGGCTGCGGAGCCAGGCGAAGAACCGCGCGAACGCGGCACGAAGGCGGGCGAAGAACCCCGGCGGCTTCGGCGGACGGTTCCACGAGGCGGTCGGCAAGAGGAGCGCGCTCGTGACGTCCGCGAGAAGGTCGGCGGGAGGCAGCCCGGACCAGTCGATCGAGCGGGCCTCTCGAAGTCGAGCTTCGAGCTCCGCGATCTGGCGGGCGACCTCGGCGTCCGAGTGGCGCTGCACCTCCTCGAGGGCGACGACCTGTTGGTCGTACGATTCGGCGATCTGCTCCACCCGCCGCCGTCCCTGGCGACGGAGGCGGTCGCGCAGGCGCTCGAGGCGCTCCTTCAGCTCGGAGTCCTCGGTGGCCTGCTGCCGAAGCAGCCGACGGGCCCCTTCGATGCCTTCCTCCGCGAGCGCCCGGACGAGAGCCGCGGTGTCGACCGCGTCGAGCAGGTCGTCCGAGACGACGTCGTCGGCGTACTCGCGGCAGTCGGGCAGCTGGAACGCGTCGCTAGAGGGGGGCGTCGTCGGCGTCGTCCTCCTTGCAGGAGAAGAGCGAGAACTCCTCCAGGAGACGGAAGACGGTCGCGGCGGCGTCCACGGAGGAGACCCGCGGGCCGGGGTGTTCGCGCTCCTCGACGTACCGGACGAACGTCCGGAACTTCGGGAAGATCTGCGGGTTCGTCGCGAGCTCGGTCCTGAGGCCCGCGTCGTCCTTGAGTCGGCGACCTTCGCCGACCAAGGCTTCCGCCTCTCCGCTGTTCTCCTTCAGCACGCCCCGGAAGAATCGGCACCAGTAGACTCCGGCGCTCCGCTTCAACGCCGGGGGGTAGTACTGGTCGACGAACTCCGAGATCCGACGTTCGTTCTGGCGGAAGGAGTCGCCGCTGCGTGCGCGGATGCGACCCCGCATCGCGTGAAGGAGACCCGCTTTCAGGTCTCCGCTCGAGGGCGGCGCGCGGCCGGCAAGGGTGGCGATCGCCGCGGTGCGCGCCGCGACGTCGATGAGGGTGCGGTTGGAACCGACCTCCCCGATGTCCGGGTTGTCTTCGCTCGTCTTGAGCCGCCACGCCTCGATCACCCGGACGCCCGCGTCCACGAGGACTTCGGGTACGTAGACCGACGGGAGGTCGGCGCGGGCGAGGGTCACGATCTCGCGATTGTCGGCATGCCGGGCGTTGTAACCGACATGGAGGCTCGTGAGGCGGTCGGAGAGCGGGTCGTTGATGTTGTCGAGGTCGGAGAGGTTCGACGTGCTGACCGCGACGAACGAGCCGGGAAAGCTCTCGCGGGATTTGGAGGGGGTGACGGTCGCCTCCTGGAGCGCCTGCAGGAGCACGTTCTGGGTCCCGAGCGGAAGCTTTCCGATCTCGTCGACCAGGAGGAAGCCGCGGTTCGCCTGGAGCAGCTTCCCCGGTTCGAGCACGAGCGGACTCATCGGGTCGCCGATCTCCTCGAGCTTGCGAAGATTGATGTTGCCCGTCA
>JASHUP010000157.1 GCA_030039915.1 Thermoplasmata archaeon
CTCGTCGAGGCGGATTTGGCGCTCGAGCGGCACTTTGAGGCGATGGTCCAGGATCGCTCGGGCGAGGCGGGTCAGCAGCTCTGAGGAGGGTTGAAGGTCGAGGTTCCCACCCCGGAGGCCCGCCCTCTGAAGCGCTTCTTCGTTCGCGGCATATACGGAGGTCACGGCACCTCCTCCCCGATGGACCACCGTCGTCCAATCAGCAAAGGCCGCTCGATCGCTCATGACGTCGAGAAGACCGTCGACGCCGCCGGGATAGGCTTCCACCAGTGCGGCCCTCGGGTCGCCAGAGGACGGGTCGAGGACTTCCTCCGCGCCGAGCGCGCGGAGTCGATCGGCCGAGCCGCTCCGGGCGACCGCCGTTACCCGAATGTTTCGGGAGGCGGCGAGTTCGGTCGCGAACGACCCGATTCCACCGGACGCCCCCACGATCACAAGGGAGGAGCCCGCGGCCAACTCGAGCTTCTCGAGAGCGTCCAGGGCGGTCATCCCGGAGGTCGGTAGGGCCGCGGCCTCCTCTAGACTGAGCCCCGGGAAGAGCCGAGCGACGCCAATCCCTTCGGGAACGGGGGCCCACTCCGCGTACGTCCCGATTCCCACAGGGTTGTGGAGGAATTGGCCGAAGATCTGATCGCCGGGGCGAAACCGGGTGACGCCCGGGCCCGCCGCCTCCACGGTTCCCGCCGCGTCTACCCCAAGGACCAATGGAAAGACATGCGGGCGATGCCCCTCGAGAACCCCGTCCGCGATCTTGAGGTCGTACGGATTGGTCCCCGCAAACTGGATCCGAACGAGGACCTCCCCCGGACCGGCCGACGGTTTTGGGAGGTCCATCAGTTCGGGCGGAGCCCGAAATTTGGAGACGGCGAGCGCGCGCATAGGCCTGGTAGAGTCCGTCGGGTATTGAACCCGGCGATGGGAGGGTGCGCTCCATGGGAAAGCTAAGTACCGCCGCCGTTCCTTCGGAGGCGGCTGGCGCCTTCCGTGATGGACAAGGACTACCCGATGACCCCCACCCAGGTGAAGGTGCTCGTCATCGGCCTTGCGATCATGGTGGGGATCGGCGTCGCGCTGTTCGGCGGGGTGATTCCCGGCGTCAAGCCGAATCTCTCTCAGCTCAACGAGGTCTCGATCGACGGCATCCAGTATGTATTCACCCTCGCCTATCTGTCCCACGCCAGCGTCACGAGCAACACGAGCTCGCCTCAGCAGTTTCTCGTGGGGAATGTGACGTTTGAGCTCTGGGTCACGAATTGGAACAGCTTCTCCGGAGGGATCGTGCACGGGAACGGCACCGAGCGTGGCGGGCTCGCCTACCCCTTCGAACTCGGGCAATCGTCTGCGCCGCCGGTGAACTCGACGCTCTTCATCTCGCCCGACCGAGAGTTCGGAGCGTACTGGCCGGGGGGTCCCTTGGCCGGTCCGTTCGTTCACCTGCTCGTCCGCAGCTGACCGGCTCGCTGCCCGCCGGCACGCGCCCGAGGGAAATATCTAACTCCGAGAGTCTGACTGGGCCGGAGCAAGCGGTCCCGTGGAGGAGACCGATGGCTTGTTCGAAGGGACCCGGATGTAGGCTTCACGAAGAGCGACCGCGCCGACCCGAGGTCGCAGAGGGGTCGAGCGGCCCGTGACCCGGCCCCCGTCCCGGAGCAAGGCCCCCCAAGACGGCCGCGACCACCGGCGCATGCACGAAGCGATCTGGTCGCGCGAGGACGCGGTCTCCGTACTCGACTCGCCCGAGCGTCGCGTGACGCAGGACCCGATCAAATTCTGGAGCCGCGTGGGTCTCCGGGTGGGTCAGGTCGTCGTGGACGTCGGCGCGGGGTCCGGGTTCTACTCGTTCCCGGCCGCACAGCGGGTCGGCCCGAGCGGGCGCGTCTTTGCGGTCGATGTCTCCGACGAGCTTGTAGCACTTATCCGGGAGCGGGCGGAAGCGATGAAGGTCGCCAATGTCGAGGCGTTGCTCTCCTCCGCCACCCACATCCCGCTCGACGACGCCGTCGCGGATGTGACGTTGCTCGCCAATGTTCTGCACGGCGTTCCCCCTTGGACGGTCGACGAAGCGATTCGAGTCCTCCGGCCGGGAGGCCTCCTCATCGACGTCGACTGGAAGAAACGACCCTCTTCCGAGGGACCTCCCGTTCACCACCGTCTCTCCGCGTCGGAAGCGACCCGAGTGCTTTCGGCCCACGGACTGACCCCGGTGCGTTCCTTCGACCTCGGCCCGCATCATTACGCGCTGGTCCTGAGACGGCCCCGACCCGGCCGGCCTCAAGGTCACTTAATCTCCTCGGAGTAGCTAGGTCAGTCCGGATTCACGGCTCGTTCTTCCGAACCGTGACCTAGCAGAGGACGATGCAGGCGCTCGCGACGTGGAGGCGCGGTCACGAAATTCTTCTCGAAGACGGACGGGCCCACTCGCTCGTCGTCGACCTCCCTCCCGAAGAGGGGGGAGCGAGCGCCGGTCCGACTCCCCTCGAGCTGACCCTCCTTGCCCTCGCCGGAAGCGTGACCTCGAACTTTGTGGCCGTCGCCCATAAGCGTCACCTAGATTTTTCCAGCGTCAGCCTCGCCGTCGAGGGGAGCCCGCCTTCCGTTTTGGGGGCCCCCGGCGGCGTGCACGGAACCCTCCGGGTGAGAACCCGCGCGGCGACCTCGGACGTCGAAGGGGCCCTTCGCTCGGCCGTCGAGGCCTGCCCCGTCGCTCGAATCTTTCGGGCGGCTGACCTGCCGGTGAACCTTGACGTGGTCGTCGTGTCGACCGCGCGGCCCACGTAGGTCGCAGCGGCGGGACCGGATACCACCCGCGCGCGATGATTACGGGTGGACCAGAGCCCGGACGAGGTCGTGGCGGGTAACGATCCCGACCAGCCGATCCCCCCGCAGCACCGGGATGCGGTTGATCTCGTTCTCGCGCATGATCTCCGCGGCGAGCTCGAGCGGCGCATCGGACGGAAGCGAGATGGGCGGGCTCGACATGGCGTCCCGAACGTTCGTTTCCTCGAGGATCCGCCGCAGTACCTGAACTCCGACCCCGGAATCGTCCGAGAGGCCGAACATCAGGAGGTCGAAAAGGCCGGTCACTTCCGGAATCTTGCCGGCGCTCTTGAGGGTCCGGGCGACGTCGCGTTGGCTCAGGACGCCGACGAGCTTGCCCCCCTCCTCGACGACGGGGAGACCGGAGACCTTCTGTCCGCGCATCAGCACGAGCGCGTCGAGCAGGGTTGCGTCCGGACCGACCGTGACCGGCTGCCGGCTCATCACGTCGCGAAGGCTCACGTTGTAGACAAACCCGGCCCGACCCACCTCCGTGGATCGGCCCGAGCTGCGCAGCCGGGTCGGGGCAATCTTCGTTGCCGAGGACAGGGTAGAGGACATGAACGGAACTACTGAAGTCGGGGTTTTGTCGACTCCGTCGAAAAAAGCTGACACGAGGCTTCGGTCACGATCGACCGCGCGCTAGAGCAGTTTTCCCCCCGCGCCCCGGCCAGCCCCGACTCCCGAGAGTGGTCTCGCCTCTGGTTTCTTGGTGGCCGAAATCACCTTGACGGGTGAACGCCGTTCTTCCACCGCGCGTACGACGGCTACGCGCCTTGGGAAATCGGACGCCCTCGACCCGCGGTTGTGCCTTTCGAAAACCAAGGCGCGCAGACCCACTTATCCGGAGCGGGGCGAAGGAATGGACCGAGATCGCTCCAGCAACCGGCGGACCTCCCCGTCGCTCACCTGGCTGAACTGGTGATACCACTCACCCACTGCGAAGAATACCTCAGGAACGAGGAGGACGAACAGTTCGTCCACGGTCGGCCGCAATGCCGCCACCGTTTCCGCCGGAGCCACTCCAAGGGCCAGCACCACCCGAACGGGATCCCGGCCGCGGAGAGCCCGAAGCGCGACCATCACCGACCCACCCGTGGCCACCCCGTCGTCGACCAGGATGACGGTCCGCCCTCGGACCTCGACGGCGGGGTTTCCGTCTCGGTACTCACGCGCCCGGCGGTCCACCTCCGCGAGTTCCCGAGCGATGGTCGGACCGAGTTTCCGAAGTGTCAGGCCGGCCGCTCGGATCCGCGGTGC
>JASHUP010000158.1 GCA_030039915.1 Thermoplasmata archaeon
CGTTCTCGTCTTCGCGTCGGTGCTGCGATGTGAGGACCAGAACAACCTCGAGATCTTCCTCCGGGCGGCGAGCTACCTCGTGGTCGGGCGCAACCCCTACTCCATCATCCCGTTTCCCGCGCCCCCGGGGCTCTTCCTGCCGACGTTACCGGCGTTCGGCGTCTACGCTCTGAGCGGGTACAGCCTCGCGTGGGCCACGTTCACGCTGAAAGTCTTCAACGCGGTCGCCCTGCTGGGACTCTCCGCAATCGTCACCCGGCTCGCTGTCTTCCGTGGGGTCCCGGGTGTCACCGCTCGAAGCGTCGGGATCGCCCTGTTGCTGAGCCCCCTCGCGTTCTTCGTTTCGTTCGTTTGGGTCGAGCAGGACGCCGTCGGACTGACCCTTGCGCTGGCCGGACTCTGGGCGGTACTCTCCTCCGTGCAGTCGCCCCGGCCGGCTCGGAGAGAGGGAGCCGGCTTCGCATTGATTGTGGTCTCGGCGTTCATGTTCTATTTTCCCATCACCCTCCTTCCCGCCCTCATCGTCTATTCGTCCAACCTTCGCGAGGCGGTCCGACGGGTCGTTTGGAGCTCCTTGGCGTTCGGGGTCCTGGGTCTCTGGTTCCTGGTGGAACCCGGATGGTGGTTCTCGTCGAATGCGGTGAGCGTGACGGGAGCGAACGGGAACGTCTCCATCTACTCGGTCGTGACCCTTCTCGGTCCGGGTCTCTTCGTCGGCGCGACCGCGTTCCAGACGATGGTCGTCGCGGTACTGTTCGTGCTCTTCGTGATTCTCGAGCTCGTTGTTCCGGTTCTGTTGCGGCTAACGCACCTTCCGCTCGAGGTCGCCGTGGCGGTCGCCATCACCCTGCCGTTCCTGCTCCTCAACATCGAGAACGGAGACGAATTCGTCTGGCCCCTCCCATTCCTTCTGCTCGCGATCTGCACCACGTGCGCGGGGCCGATCCGGAGTCTCTACCTCTGGCTGATCCAGGCCTACGCGATCCCGATCATCCTGTTGGTGAACATGTTCGACGCGCCCGGTCCGGGCGCCGGAAGCGGAGTCTTTTACTTCGGCTACCCTCAATTCGGAAACGCCGTCACCATCTACCCTCTCATTCCGCAGTACTCGGCCGTTGCGGAAGCGTGCAGCCTGCTCACCTGGTTGGGCTTGCTGGCGCTGATCGGGACCCTGCTCTGGCTCGGACATCGCTCGGCGCACCGAACCTCGAAAGACCTCACCGAACGACCCTCCGAGGACGGATTGACTCCTCCGCCGACGAGATTCTGGTCGCTCGGCCACTCTGCGGACGGCCCGCACCCCCGCTGGGGTCGCCCGCGCCCTTCCCTGCGGACCCGACGTGCGATCGCCGTGAGCGGAGTCCTGGCCGCGACGGTCGCCATCACCGTGCTTTCTGCGACAGTGGCTTCCCCGACTCTGACCGCCAGTCGGAGCGACACGTTTCCTCTTGGATTCTTCACCCAGTACGCGGTCGCCAATTCGAGTGTCACCTACCGCGTATCGTCGACCACGGACAGCATCACCGTCGCTCCGAACTACGGTAACTGGACCGTGCTCTCGTTACCGTGGAGGACGGTCAACTTCAGCCGGGATGTCGAAGGCGAGCACCTCGACCTGGGGCTACGGGTCGGAGTCACGGCCCCCCCGGACATTCCGTTCAACACGACCGTGTTCGCCTACGGAAACTCGGGGTTGAACGTCGTGAGGCCGTTTGCTCCGCCATCTCCGGCCGGGCTTCTTTCACCGCTCGCCAGCGCGAACGTCACGCCCGCGGGGCCCATCGAATCGCCCCAAATCGCCGGAACTCTTTCCGGAGGGTTGGTCTTCAATGGAAGTTCGTACGCCCGTTACGATGCCACCCCGCTCACCCGCCCCTCCGGTCAGGTGACGCTGCTGTTCCGCTGGTCGGGGGTTTCATTGCCGGAGAACGTAGTGATCACGCTCTACCGGGGCAACGTCACGTACCAGCTGTACGGGAGCAACGATGTCTACGTCGCCGGCGAGAAGCCGTCCCTCAACGGGACGTGGACCTTCCTCGCGCCTCGACTGGTGAACCCGCTGTCCTGGCATGAGCTCTCGATCACGAACGAATCCAACGGAACGGAGCTCACCCTCGACGGAACACCGTTTCCGCTGCCGCCGGTCCCCGCGTCCTCGGAACGCCAGGGTGCCGACCTCTTCGTGGGCGCGGCCGACGCCAACCCTCAGCACTTTCAGACGTTCAACTTCTGGGGTACCATCGCGGGACCGTTCAACACCACCGACGTCCCCCCGGCGCTCGCAGCGACGCAGTGGTGCGAGGACGCATCCAGCCCGGCGGGATCAACGCCCGGGGTATGCTCGCCATTCCTCAATGCCCCGATCTCGCTCCAAGCCGCGTCCGGCCGGCTGGTCATCCAGACCGGCGTGCAGGCGTTCCGGCTGGATTCGACACCCCCGATCTTTCAGTTGGGACGTCTGAGCCAGGTCGGACCGCAGCTCACCTTCGAGATCGAGAGTCTTTCGATCCGTTCGTCGCTGTCGCTCTTCCCGCTCGTTTGGGTCCTCGACGGGGTCGGGCTCTCCGTCGTGATGCTGTTGGTCCTCGTCGCTACCACGGCGCCAAAGGTCAGCGCGGAATCGCTCGGTCGCGCGGAACCCTAACCACGAAGCTCCGTCCGGGGACGAGCTTGGAGCCGCCCCGAGTCATTCGGCGTCGAGCTGAATTCGGCCCTCACCCGTGTCTCGGACGGACGCGCGGAGCGCAAGGCGGGACGGGTCCGGCCGACGCTCGGACGTGTGACGGAGCAGAATTCGGATGTACCACTCCTCGAGCCGGTCGAGGACGATCGTGAACCGGGCTTGGGCCCTCCACGGGTGGCCCTGGGCGACGATCCACCGCAGGGAGGCATACAGCCGGCGGAGCCGGCCGGGCGGGTAGTGGGCGAGGTGGGTCCGTAACATGTTCGAGTTCCCAATGCCTACCCGGGCGAATCCTCGCATCCTCAACAGGAACTCCGCGACGCGAACCGCCTGGGACCGGCCGGGAACCGGCTCTCCGAACTCCTGGACGATGAGGACCCGGTTGACGAGGCAGTTGCGGTATCCCAGCCGATGGGCGCGGCTCGTGAAGTCGAAGTCGACCACCTCGACAAACAGTCGCTCTTCGAACCCCCCCACGGCCCCGAAGACGTCCGCGTTGGTGAGAATGCCCGACGTCATCGTATTCTGCAGGAACGAGAACGAACGTCGAAAGCCGGCGCGACCCCCGAGGTACCGGGGGTCATCCGTCACGATCGGCACGACGACGCCCACGCGGACTCCGGACGATTCCAGGAGCGACCATGCGGCTCGCGTTTGAGTGAAAAATTCTCCGCCGAAGCGGGCATCGTGGTCGAGAAGATAGAACCAGTAGTACCCGTCCGTCACCAGTTCTCGGATCGCTTGATTGTACGCACGAGAGAGCCCCAGGTTTTCGTCGTGAAAACGGAGGCGCACCCGGTCCGGGAAATCGGATCGGAACCGGACCAGCGCGTCCCGGACTTCCTGCGAGGAGCCGTTATCGATCAGGACGAGACCGTCCGAGTGGTGCACGGCCGCTTCGAGCGACGCGCGGTCGGGGACATGATTGTAGACCACCATGAGGGTCGCGACCTTCCAGGAAGAAAAGGCCACGAACCAGCCCCCGTCTACCGATGGACACTATCTATTTGATTCACTCGCAATCGCTCCGTCTCGACGCCCACCGCATCCGATCCGGAGCCGGCCGGACCGCGGGGGCGACGGTCCGGGCTCCGCATCGGGCACCGCGAAGAGGGGCGGAACGTTTGAGCACCTACGGAGATATCGGAACCGGTCGGAGGTCGAACGTTGTCTCACGCTTCGCACTCGACGGAAGGGAACGGTACCCCCATCCGGGTCTGCGGAGTCCTCGTTACCTTCCGGCCCGATCCGGAGAGTTTTCGGACCGCGCTGCGAGCGGTCCTTCCGCAGCTGGATGGCCTGATCGTCGTGGACAACTCGCCGAACGCTTCCGACCAGGCGGAGGTCCGGCGCATCGTGATGGAAAGCTCCGGCCCAGGTCCGACGGCTCGACCGGAGGTGATGACGCTCGGGGAGAACGTGGGCCTCTCACGCGGAATCAATCTCGGACTCCGCCGAGCGAGCGGGGCGGGGTTTACCGTGTTCCTCTTGTTGGACCAGGATTCCGCGCCGGCCGCTGGGGCGGTCGAGGTTCTTCGACGGGAGTACGCTCGGAGGTCTCCGAACAACGTCCCGTTCTTGCTGGCCGCGGAGAACGATCTACCGAACGCGACTGCCCTGCACTGTCTCATTGATTCTGTCCTCTACCGCTATCGCTCAGGTACTCCTCGGGTTCGGCCCGCCCCGCTCGCCATCACTTCGGGCCTCCTTCTGGACACTCAGGTGCTCCGACGGGTCGGGCTCTTGGACGAGAGCATCTTCGTCGACAGCGCCGATCACGAGTTCTGTTTCCGAGCGGGCCGCCACGGAGTCCGGTTATACACCGTCCCGGGAGCCCGGATCCTCCATCGACTTGGGTCCGGCGACGCCCGCGCCGGCACTTTTCTCGGCCAGCCGTACCGATACTCAACCGAAGAGCGACTCTACTACGGGATCCGGGACATGGCCCGCACCTCGCGTCGGTACTGGCTCGACCACCCCCTCGTCAACTCCACGCTCCTCGCGCTCGGCGCCGTTCGCACGCTGGCCTATCGGGCCGGAGGACCTCCCCGGCGCAGCCTCTATCTCGCGGCTCGGAAAGGGTGGGTCGACGCGCTCGGGCACCCGGATCGCATCGCGGTACCGGGCTTCGAGGCGGGTTGAGCTCTACCGGCTTCGAGGGAAGCGCTATCCGAGCGTAGTCGCTTGACGGCGGAGATGTCCCCCTCGACGGACGAACCGACTTCGTCCGGAGCCGAGAGGCCCGTCTCCGCAAGTCCACCGATGGCGCCGCCCCCACGCCGGCGACTGTGGGAGCGCCATCGGTCCTACAGCGTCGAGCGGCGCCTCGAAGCGCTCGAGATCCGGGTGGAGGAACTCCAGGCCCGCGTCACCGGCGCCTCCGAGTCGACCGTGCGTTGGCAGCGCTCGACTCCGGGCCCCGATCTGACCTGGGGCGAATACCTGTCGGGGGACGCGTTCGTGCGCGCGGTGGACCGCGCCGGGGGCTTCGGACCGTCGAAGTCGGTGCTCGAGATCGGGCCCGGATACGGGCGGCTGCTCGCGTCGATGCTGGGGCTCGGTCGACCGTTCGCTCGGTTCGTCGGGATCGACCTTTCGGCGGACAACGTGGGCTATCTCCGGTTGCGCTTCCGGGACCCAAGGGCAGAGTTCGTGGCCGGCGATGTGGTCTCGGCGAACTTGCCCGGGCCGTTCGACACGGTGATCTCGTCGCTCGTCTTCAAGCACCTGGTTCCCACGTTCGAACCGACACTCGTCCACCTCCGAGGACAGCTCCGACCGCACGCGCTCGTGATCTTCGACCTTCGGTCGGCGAGCCGCTTCGGGTGGATCTCGTCGCTGCACCACGACCCGGACGCCCGTCCGGAGGCCACGTACGTACGGCGCTACCGTCCGAGCGAGGTCCGCGACATCGTCGCGCGAGCCGGCTACGAGCTCGTCGGCCTCTCCTCGGTGGAGCACGACGCGCGGCACGTCCGCATGCTGGTGACCGCGCAGGTCCGGCCGGCGCCTCCGGCCTAGGAACTTCGGGTCAGCCGTTCGCTTCGTAGTACGACGCGAACGGCTTGAGCTCGAGGTAGGCCGAATCCGTCCATTCCTCGAGCACCACCCCTTTCGCCCACGCGAGCAGCCCGTTGAACGACGTCCCGTTCGTGAAGGCGTCGGGGAACGCGCCCTGAAGGTCGGAGCGGTCGTCGTAGACGAACATGAGGGCATAGAAGTAGCCGAACGGATAGAGCGTCATGTTCGCGCTGTCCACGAACGACCCGGTCACGACGCCCCCCGCCCAGTTGACCAGGAGGGTGTAGTTCGAGAGGTTGGTGAAGGCGTCCGGGAACGCGGCGAGGAGGTCGGACCGGCCGTCGTACACGTAGAGGAGGGCGTAGTACGCACCGAACGGATCGAGCGTGGCCTTCGAGGAATCGGCAAAGACCCCGGTCACGACCTCGCCCGCCCAATTGACGAGGGCCGTCGCGTTCGAGGCGTTGCCGTAGGCGTCCGGGAACGCGGCGCGCAGGTCGGGCCGGCCGTCGTAGGTCTGCATCAGGGCGTACCAGTAGCCGAACGGGGAGAGCGCGGTCCGCGCGCTGTCGCTGAACGCTCCCGTGACGACCCCGCCCGCCCAGTCGACCAACTGGGTGAAGTTGGTGAAGTTCGAGAATGCGTCGGGGAAGGCCGCTTCCAGGTCGGGCCGAGCGGAGTACACCGTGAACAGCTCCGAGATCGGCGAACCCGGGGTGAGCTCCGACGTGAAGGTGATGTTGATCGGCTGGTGCGGGTCGGGCACCGTGACCGTTCCGTAGGTCGGGACGGAGGTGTACCCCGGCACCGGGCCGACGGTGAAGAGGTAGGTGCCCGCGTATTCAACGAACCCGATCTCCGGCGCGATCGACGTCTGTTGCGTACCGTTGAGGGTGACGCTCCACGAGGTTCCCTGACGGAGGCCGAGCTCCTGGAACTCGACCGGGTAGGTCGGCACCGGCCCGACGGCGATCAGCACGTCGCTGATCGACCCGGCGAGATAGACATCGCCGGTCGCCGGAGCGTACGCGATCCCTTCACCGATGTAGCCTCCGCCGGCCCCGAGGTTGAGCGGGCTCCCCGAGAGCGGAGCGTAGGTCGTTCCGTTGAACGCCTCCACGATGTCCGAGGTCTCCGCGTTGTAGATCGCCCCGGTTCCGCTGTCGTAGGCGAGGAGGTAGGGGTCGGCGAGGGCGACCGACCCGGCGATCCGGTTGGTCGCGTCGTCGATGACGCTGACGTTGCCGGAGTCGGTGTTGGCCACGAAGACGGTGTTGTTCTCCGGATCGACGACGAGGGAGGAGGGGTCGCTCCCGACCACGAGGGTCCGTACCAGGGTGTCGTTGAGGGCGCCCCAGACCGACACGGTGTGGTTGAGCGTGTTGGCGATGTACACTTCGTTCGAGTTCGGATCGTAGGCGATGGCGTCGAGCCCGCCGCCGAACGAGCCGGCGTTGAGCGTCGCGGGCAGGACGGTGTTCGAGGAGGTGTCGATGATGCTCACGTTGCCGTCGTAGTCCTGCACGACGAAGAGCCGGTCGCTCGCGTTGTCGTACGCGAGCGCGTAGGGATAGAGGCCGACCGAGATGGTGGTGAGGAGGGCGTGGGTCGCGCTGAACACCTCGACGGACGGCACGGCCGGGTCGGCGGTGTAGATCTCCCCGTTCGCACCGTCGTAGACGACGGGCGCGGAGATCGACGTGCTGGTCGGATAGGGCCCGCCCCGGTCGACGCCCGCTACATGGTCCGAGCTCGGATTCACCTCGTAGACGTCGTCCCCCGAGGAGTCGACCGTATAGAGCGACCGTTGGGCGGCGTCGTAGGTGACGCCGGTCGGGTTCACCGCGAGGGGGATCGACGCGACCGGAAGGTTCGTGGCGTCGGAGAGCACCGTGACGTTCGGCTCGAGGCTCGACGTGCCTCCGTTCACGATGTAGGCCTCGCCGGTGCCCGGGTCGATGATCGACGCATACGGTCCGTCGTCGGTCGACACGTTGGCGACCGCCAGATCCGACGCGGCGCTGATCACGGTGACGTTGCCGGTCCCCTCGCCGCCCTCAAACGCCGCGACCACGACGTCGCCATCTCGGGCGTCGTACGCGGTCGAGGAATCCGTGGCCCCGTCCCCGATCTCGACCGAGGTCGATTTCACGGTCTCGCCGGGTTGCTGCAGGACCGTGAGGGCCTCGGCGCCTCCGGCGACAAAGAGCTGGTCCTGGACCGGGTCGTAGGCGAACGACTCCGCGTACGCCGCGACGCTGACGTTGACCTCGGCCGGGGTCGTGCTCACGGGCGCGAAGACGCTGACGCTCGCGGCCCCCGTTTCGGGGCTGTTCAGGACGTCCACGAGGTCGTCGTCGGTATCGATGGTGATCGCGACCGGGTCCGTGCCCACCTTCACCGACTTCGCGACCGCTTCCGTGGCAGGATCGATCACCGAGACGTTCGCGGACCCGTAGTTGGTGACGAGCACCCGGTCCGCGGCTGAGTCGTAGACGACGGCGAGCGGGTCGGTACCCACGGGGATGCTCGTCACGGACCGGTTCAGGGCCGCCGAGATCACCGTGACATTGTCCGTGCCGTAGTCCGCGACGTAGAAGTCGCCGTTTCTCCAGTCGAACGCGATTCCGTGCGGAGTGCCTCCGACCGGGATCGAACCCGTGACGGTCGGCGAGGACCCGCTGAGGACGCTCACGTTCGAGGCGACCCCCGCGTTGGTCACGTAGACGAACCCGGTCTCGTTGTCGACCGCGAACGGAGGGACGTAGAAGGTCTGCTGATTGTCGTACGGCGCCGGGATGTTGGCGATGTCGGTGAACGTCGACGCGTTCACGACCGAGATGTCGTCCGTGACGCCGCCCCGGACGTAGATGTTGCCGTTCAGCGGGTCGTACGTCCCGACCTCCTGCTCGAGGTTGTCCTGGACCGGGAGCACCCCGGCGCCCGGATACGATTGGTTCGAGGAGAGCAGCAGACGGGAGAGCACCACTCCGATGCTTCCCGAGGGATCGTCGGCGGGGGGCCGAGGAGACCCCGGTCTTGGGCCTCCCAGCGGGGTGGCCGAAGTCGATCCGGAGTGAGCTTCAGTGCCGCGGCTCGCGAGCGGGCCCCCTCCGGCCCCTGCGAGGGGACTCGCGGCGGTGAGAAGGAGCAGGCCCAGGACGGCCACCGACAGGATCGCCGTGCGAGCTCGGTCGGCTCGGGGAAGGGTGGAGCGCAACCGGAAGCGGAACCCCGATACGCCCGTCAACCCCTGTCCCTCCGGTTCGTCGAGGACCTACCGCCGTTACGCGAGCGCTTCGTACTCGGACGCGTACGGCAGCAGCGTGAAGTACGCGGAATCCGGGAAATCCCCGAGGACGACATCGGCCGCCCAGACGATGAGCGCCTGATAGGAAGCCCCGTCGGTGTCCGCGAGGGGGAACGTCGCGAGAAGGTCGGCGCGGTTCTCGTAGACGTAGCCGAAGAGGTCGTACCAGTAGCCGAACGCCTGCAGCGTCGAGTTACTGCTGTCCACGATGGTTCCGTTCACGACCGCCCCGGCCCACCAGATCAGGGCCTGCTCCGAGGTCCAGTTCGTGAAGGCGTCGGGGAACGCCGACTGGAGGTCGGGGCGTTCGTCGTAGACCATCATTAGGTCGTAGTAGTAGCCGAACTTCTGCAGGGTGGAGTTGGCGCTGTCCACGAACGAGTCGTTCACCACCTCCCCGGCCCAGTTCACGAGCTCGGTGAAGTTGGTGAAGTTCCCGAAGGCGTCCGGGAAGGCCGCCTGCAGGTCGGTCCGGTTGTCGTAGGTGAGCATCAGGGCGTACCACGGGCCGAACGGCGCGAGAGTCGAGGCGCTGCTGTCCGCGAACGAGTCGTTGACCACGTTCCCGGCCCAATCCACGAGCTCGGTGAAATTGTTCCAATCGCCGTAGGCGTTCGGAATGGCGGACGCTAGGTCCGCCCGGCTGTTGTACGTGGCCATCAACGTATAGTAGAAGCCGAAGGGCGCGAGGGCCGTGTAGTTGGCATCGGGAGTCGCTCCCTCCACGACGCTTCCCGCCCAGCTCACGAGCGCGGTGAAGCCGGACAAGCTGTCGTTCGCGTCGGGGAAGGCGGCTTGCAGGTCCGGCCGTTGGTCGTATACGGCATAGAGCTCCGCGATCGCGCCGATCACGGGACCCTCGGGACCCGGTCCGATGGTGAGATTCAATCCGGTGGCGGAATCGAAGACGAACAGCGAGCCGATCGATGCGGGAGTCGAATACCCGACGGGGGGAATCACCTCGTACGAGTACGGACCGTACGGCTCCGAGAAGGTGATCGTCGAGCCGGTCGAGTTCTCCGGCGTTCCGTTCAGGATGACGGTCCAGGACGCGCCGGTCGGGAGCCCCGTCTCGTTGAAGGTGACGGCGTACGGAGTGGGTGTGACGGTGAACGGGGCCGACGTCCCGTTGGTCACATCCGCGAACGTGGCGTTCGTCCCGTTGGCGATGACGACGTCCGCCTGAGCGCCGGGCGCCACGGGGGAGAATGCCCCCGTGCAGGTCTCGTCACCGCCGGCGAGGAGGGTCGAGTCGGGGCAGCTCAGCGGGCCGTCCATGCTCCCGTACGCCGTGATGTTGGTCAACGCGGAGGTCCCCGCGTTGGTGAGGGTCGTGGTGTCGGTGACCGGGGAACCCGCCGCGACCGGGTTCGGGGCGATGGTGCTCATCATCTGAAGCACGGACGGATTCTCCAGGGAGAGCACCTCCGCCGCGCCGACGCTCACCGTTACGGTCGACGGGTCCAGGTTGACGATCTTGAACGACGGGTCGATCCTCAAGGTAGCGCTCCCGAGCGCAGTATCGGCGACCATCCCACCGATGCTCTGGGAGAGGTAGAGCGTGTCGCCACTCGAGACCACGGTATCCGGTCCGAAGAACATCGGTGACGGGCTTTGGAAGTCCAGGGAAGCGCTCCCCTCGAACGTGCAGACGCTCCCTAGATCCGCCGGCCCCGGGCACGGCCCGGTGCAGCCGGAGCCGGCGCAGGCCGCTCCGGCGACACCCCCGGAAGCGCAGGCGTAGCCGTAGCTGGTGGGCTGGTCGAGGTCGCACATCTCGAAGTCCGCGGCCGCCGTCGAGGTGGCGATGCCCATGCAGCCCCCGTTGCTGTCGTCGCAGTCGGCCTGGACGTCACCGGAGACGCTGATCGAGATCCCGAGGCAGTCGAGCAGATTTCCGGGGTCGAGGTTGCCCGGGATCTCGCACTGTCCCGTGACGGTGACCGTATCCGCGATGAACACCTCCCCCTCGGCGTCCCCGGCGTTGTTCGAGGTCCCGGTCGCCGAGACTTCCCCGGCCGGTGCGCTGCCCAGGACCGCGAACGCGTCGCTCGCATCGATCACGTTGTTGTCGGGCCCGATGCTGTATCCGGAAACGTGCTCGGTGTCGCCCAGGGTCTTGACGCCCAGGCCGCCCAAGAATCCCGAAGTGTTCTTGCAATACGTACAGGTGATGCCGGACGGAAGTTCCGCGATGACGCCGCTCGTGTACGCATCGTACTGGTCTGCGGCGGTGCCGGAGGCGACCGCATAGGACCCGAACGCGAGCGAGTTCAGCACGTCCCCGCTGTACTCCGCGGTGATGAGGATCACGGCAGCGCAGCCTTCGGTGGGGTCGTCCGTGCACGACAGGTAGGGCGAGGGCCCGTAGTAGGTCACGGAGCAGCTCCCGCCCACCAACGTGCAGGTCGTGGTCGCGAAGGAACCCTTCTCGGAGGGTACGTATTCGTTGGCGGCGGTCCAGGACACGTTGCCGGTGGGGGAGCTACCGGTCACGTCCGCCGTGCAACTGCTGGAGACGATGACGTACGAGGGATCGCAACTGACCGTGACGGTCGGTGTCGTGATCGGGACCACCAACAGGGAGTCGGTGCCCGAGCCGGCCAAGTTGTTGTCATCCCCACTGTACTGCCCGGTGATGGTCGGCAGCCCCGGGTCGCTGTCGGCGTAGTAGATCGAGCACTGGCTCATCGCATCGAGCGTACAGGTTGAGGTGGGGGTGTAACTATACTCGCCGTACACGTAGATCCACGTGAAGAACACGCCCGAGGTGCTGGACGATGACCAGGTGATGGTTCCGGTCGGGTGCGACCCGGGGTCTGTCACGGTCGCCGTGCAGTTCGAGGAGGGGCGCAGAAACTCGAACGGGGCGTACGACGAGGAAGTCCCGATCGGGTTCGGAGCGCAGTCGATCGAGGTCGTGGTCTGGCCGCCCGTGTCGGTGAACTCGTTCGTCGAGGTGATCTGGCCGTACTCGGGATCGGTGGCGATCACCGGGTAGGTCCCGGCGGAGAGCGCGTCGGGGATGGTGAAGTCACAGACGAACGACCCTTCCGCGGTGGTGACCGGCGTGCCACCGGAGCAGCTGATCCCGTCCCCGCCGATGGAGATCGGCGTGATCGACGCACTGTCCGAGAAGTACGTGCCCGAGACGCTCGTCGCCGTCCCCGCGATCCCACTCTCTGGAAACCCGATCGTCAGCTGCGGCATCTGCTCGCTCCCCGTGGTCAGGGTGAACGACGTGGAGCCGCAATCGTCGATCTGGTCCTCGGCGGTGATGTTGTAGGTACCGGCCGCGTAAGCGGGGCCGATCGGCGGGAGCGTGAGTTCTGCCGAGAACGCCCCGTCGTCGTCGAACGCGGTTCCGGCGAGCTGGTATGGGTTGCTCTGGCCGGTCTGCCCCCAGTAGAGGTCGATGGCGCCTCCCTCGGTGTAGAATCCCGTGCCGTTCACGTAGACGGTGGATCCGGCGCGAGCCTCGGTCTCGTTCGGTGCGATCACCCCGCGGTAGTTGGTGCAGAGGTTCGGCGGCCCCCCATCGAGGACGAGCCCGTCCCCTCCGTGCGCGAGCGCGGGGGAAATGCCGAGGAGCGCGGACGGAAACACCATCGCGTACCCCGAGGCGAGGAGAACGACGAGGCCGATCACCAGGAACCGCGGGGCCGAGCTGCGGAGACGGCGGATCCCGCGCCGGCCGGAGGACCGTCGAACCGGCGGGGAAGGCGTGCCGGTGCTTCCCAGACTAGAGCGCGCGGATTCAGCGACTCCCAGCGCGTTCGTCGGAATCCCGAGCACCCCCTCGGGCGCCGGTATCGGGGTGGGGGGATAAACCCCTCTTTCTGCGCCGTTTGGGGACCGGCGCCGAACCGAGTCTCGGGGCAGGGGAAACGCCCTCCGGCCTCCCGGATCCGGGGGACCCGAGGGTCAACTGTACGATTCGTAGTTCATGGCGAACGGAAGGAGCGTATAGTACGCGGAATCCGACCAGTAGCCCAGAACCACGCCGACCGCCCAGGAGAAGAGCGCCGCATACGAGGTTCCGTTCGTGAACGCGTCGGGGAAGGCCGCGATCAGGTCCGCGCGGTCTTCGTACACCCATCCGAAGAGGACGTACCAGTAGGCGTACGGGGCTAAGGTCACCGCATCGCTGTCCGTGATGGTACCGTTCGCGACCCCTCCGGCCCAGGCCACGAGCGCAAGATACGACGTTTCGTTCGTGAGCGCGTCTGGGAACGCGGCCTGGAGGTCCGGCCGGCTCTCGTAGAGGTACTCGAGGATGTAGGCGTACCCGAACGGTGCGAGGGCGGCCTCGGACGAATCGGGGAAGGAGCCGTTGACCACCTCGCCCGCCCAGACCTCGAGATCGGTGAAGTTCGTGTAGTTCGTGTACGCTTGCGGGAACGCGGCCTGGAGGTCCGGGCGCTGATCGTACGTCAGCATGAGGACATACCACGGCCCGAAGGGAGCGAGGACCGACGCGTCCGAGTCGGGGAAGGTGTTGTTGACCACCTCGCCTGCCCAGTCGACCAGCTCGGAAAAGTTCGTGGGATTACCGTACGCCTGGGGGAACGCCGCCTCGAGGTCGGGGCGCTGGTTGTAGACGCTCATCAGGACGTACCACGGTCCGTACGGAGCGAGCGAGGAGAAGTTCGTCGGCGGGACCGAGCCCTGGACCACGCTCGCGGCCCAGGAGACAAGTCCCGCGAGACCGGCGATCGTTGCGTTCGCCCCGGGGAACTCCGACTGCAGCGTGGTGTTCGTGGCGTAGAGACCGAGCACGGTCGAGAGTGCGCCGATCACGGGGCCCGGAATGCCGCTCGCCATCGCGACCGGCACGACGACCGGAGCGTCGAACACGAACACCGAGCCGTCCGGGGGAGTTGCGGTGTACCCCGGCGGAGGGATCACCTCGTAGGAGTACGGCCCGTACGGGAGATGAACGGTGAGGTTGACCCCCGTCGTGGTGAAGAGCGAATTGTTGACAATGACCGACCAGGAGGAGCCGAGCGGAAGTCCGGTCTCGTTGAAGCTCACGTTGAAGGGCACCGGGGTCTCGAAGAACGACGCGCTGGAACTCCCGACCACGTCGGCGTCCGTTCCGTTCGTCCCGTTGGCGATCACGTAGTCGGTTTGCGGACCCGGCCGCGGCAGCGAGGGGAAGATGGCACTGCAGTTCTCCTTCGCTCCGACGCCGAGCGTGCTGGAGGGACAGCTGAGCGTCCCCTCAATGCTCCCGAACGCGCTGATGTTCGTCAGCGCCGATGACCCCATGTTCGTGAGGGTGGCGGTGTCGTTCACGGGGGCGTTCGCCGCGACCGTGCCCGGCGTGACGACATTCGTCACCTGAAGCGCCGAGGGGTTCTGCTCGGCGGCCGTCGTCGCAGCGGTGACGCCGATCGTCAGTTGGGCCGGGTCCAAGTTCACGATCTGGATGGCCGGGTCGAACTGCAGGCCCGCGATGGCGTCGTCACCCGACTCGAGCTCGCCGCTCGCATCCTCGGAGAATTGCAGCACGTCGCCACTCCCGATGTCGTCGCCGCCTCCGAACTCCTCGTCATCGACGGTGGAGAGGCCGTCCGTGGCGGAGCCCTGCATATCGCATTCGTCCGTGCCGAAATCGCCGTAGCCGAACGGGCACGCATCGACGCAGAGTGGGTTGAAGTCGCTGGCGCACAAGCCCTCGACCAGCTCGGTGCATTGGTTCCCGACGCACGCCTCCGCGGAGTACGTGCCCCCTGTACATGCCTCTTGATTCACGTCGGACGCGGGGTCGGCGTCGCAGACCGAGAAGGAGCCCACGACCCAACCGAAGGCGTAGCCGCACGTCCCCATCGGCCCCGTGCACGTGAGCGTCACCTCTCCCTGGATACCGTCCGAGAAGGAGAGGCACGGTCCCAGGTTCGAGGTGTCGCTCGACAGGTCGCACGACCCGCTCAGCGTCAGAGAATCGCCGGTCGAGACCTCCCCCGACCCGTATCCTCCGTTGCTCACGTCGCCGCCGAGGCTGACCTCTCCGGTCTGCGCATCGCCGTCCCCCGTGAACGTGGCGCTGTCGCCCGAGTCATCCGGTTCCCCTTGGGCGGCGGTTCCGAGCGCCCCCTCGCTCCCGTACCCCCCTAGTTCGCCCGGAGTGTAGTAACATTCTGGGCAGAGTTCCGAGTCGTTGACGCCCGCGGTGATGTCGTCCGAATAGGAATCGTACAGCGAATCGGCTGCCGTCGAGAGGACGTAGGCGTGTCCGCTCGATGGCTCGTAGAGGGCGTCGCCCGAGTACGATGCGGCGACATATGCGGTGAGGCCGCAGAATCCAAAGGAGAGCGGGTTGCCGCACGTTTCCGTGAACGCCGGGTCGGTGACCGTCACCGAGCAGCTTCCGTCGGCAAGCGTACAGCTCGGACTCGATAGCGTCGGGGTGTAACCTCCCCCGATACTGGCGGTCCAGTCAACAGTACCGGTCGGCGTGTCTCCGGCGACAGTGGCCGTGCAGGTGGCCGGGGTCGCCGCGGTGACCTCCGTGGGAGAACAACTCACGTCGACCGAGCTGATGGTCGGGGCCACGACCGTCACCATCTCGGTCCCCTGGCTCGGTTCGTTCTCGAAATTCCCGCCGTAGTTCGCCGTGATCGTGGGCGTGCCGACGTCGGTGTCGCTGTAGGAGATCGTGCACTCGCCCGACACGAGACCACAGGAGTCGGTCGGTGTGTAGGAGATGTACCCATACTCGGTGGACCACGTGAAGAACGTGCCGGTGGAGCTTGAGCTGCTCCAAGTCACGGTACCGGACGGGGAGTTCCCACTGACCGAGGCGGTGCAATTGGTGGAGAACTCCGCCGACTCCGCCGCGGACGAGTTCCCGAACGGAGTGGGGGAGCAGGCGACGGATGTCGTCGTCTGGCCACCCGTGTCCGTGAACGTGTTTGTCGACTCGATGGTCCCATCGGTGGCGTCGTACGCGAGCACGTGGTACGTGCCGGACGTGAGGGACAGCGGGACCGCAAAATCGCAAGTGAACGTGCCTTCGGAAGAGACGACCGGGTTTCCCCCGGAACAGCTCACCGCGACCGATCCCATCGAGACCGGGTTGATCGTCGCCTCGGGCTCGAAATACGAGCCGTCCACGCTGGTCTGGGTGCCTCCAATGCCCGTGGTCGGGTACTCAATCACGAGCTGGGGGACGCGGTCCGAGGGAGAGGTCAGGGTGTAGTTGGCGGACGCACAATCATCGATTGCGTCCTGGGCAGTGACGTTGTAATGGCCCGCCGAGTACGCCGGCCCCGCCGGCGGCAGGCTGAACATCCCGACGAAGCCTCCCGTGGAGTTCGTGGTATTCGACGCAAAGTACAGGTACGTGCCGAGCGTGGGGGACCCTTCGACCCAGTAGAGATCGACGAAGGCGTCCGGGTAGAAATTCGAACCCGAGATCGTTACGGTCGTATACGTGGGCCCCGCGTACTGCGAGAGCGTCACGTTGAAGTCGCTCGAGGTGTAGCAAGGTTCCGGCGGGCCCCCAGCGGCCCCGATCGGCGAGGTGGAAGCCCGCGCCGGCGCCTTGAGTTCCGTCGCCACGACCGCCAGGCCGTAGCCCGATGCGAGGACGACCGCGAGCGCTACGGTGAACAGAAGTTGAAGTCGACCGCGGCCACGTCTGCCCACGGCACCGGTCGAACGGGGAGTCGGCCGGGAGACGGAACGGTCCGACGCCCCCCGTGGCGATAGGTGATCGATTCCTTCCATTCGACCCTCCGATGGGCCGGCCGATCGGTCGCATAGCGTATCCCAAGGGAGGGGTCATTCCTTTCGGTGCCCGAAGGCGGCCCCACGGTGGAGGTTCGTGGGCGTACCCGCCCGTCGGCGCGGTCGGTGTCCGGCTTGGGTTCTCCGTCCGCTAGTGAGTCTCGTAGTAGCTCGCGTAGAGCCCGAGGTCGGCGGACGCGCTATCGGGGTAGGTCCCGGACACGACCCCCGCGGCCCATGCGATGAGATCGGTGTAGGAGCTCCAGTTCTGGTAGGCGAACGGGAAGGCGGCCTGGAGGTCCGGCCGGCCGTTGTACACCATCATCAGGTCGTAGTAGTAGCCGAACGGCTTGAGCGTCGTGTAAGAACTGTCGAAGAACGATTGCGTCACGACCTCCCCCGCCCACGTCACGAGCGCCGTGAAGTTCGACTCATTGGTGTAGGCATCCGGGAACGCCGCCTGGAGGTCCAACCGACCATTGTAGACGTACATGAGGGCGTACCAATAGCCGTACTGCTGCAGCGTCGCGTTCGCCGAGTCCGTGAACTGCCCGGTGACAACCTCCCCGGCCCAGTCGGTGATCGCGTTCTCCCCGTTCGTCGTCGAGAAGGCGTTCGGGAATGCCGCCTGGAGGTCCGGGCGCTCCGCGTAGATCATGTAGAGGACGTAGGCGTATCCCCAGGGTGCGAGCGTGGCGTTCGCGCTATCGAGAATCTGGCCGGTGACGACCTCCCCGGCCCACACGGTGAGCGCGGAGTACGAGCTCGGGTCCGTATACGCGTTCGGGAACGCCGCCTGGAGATCGGCCCGGCTGTTGTAGACACCCATCAACGCGTAGTAGTACCCGAGTCCGGGTGCGGAGAGCGTGGGGGACGCGCTGTCCGAGAACTGCCCGCTCGCCACCTGGGAGGCCCAGGAGACGAGCCCGGCGAGCGACGAGATGCTTCCGTTGTCGGCGTTCGGGAAGGCGATCTGAAGATCGGGGCGGCTCTCGTAGAGCGACAGTAGCTCCTCCAGCGGAAGGCTCTGGGTGAGGAAGGAGACGTAGACCGTCACGGCCGCACCGAAGACCGTAACGTTTCCGGACCCGGGGGTCGGGAATTCACCGGCCGCCTGGGCGATGGTGAACGGATACGTCCCGTTGTGTTCGCTGAGCACGATCGACGAGGCGCCGGAGTTCTGCGTCGTACCGTTGAACACCACCGACCACGGCGTGGAGAGCGGAAGTCCAGTTTCCGCGAAGGTGACCGGATACGGCGTGGCGTAAGTGAACGTCACCGAGAGGATCGCCGGCGCGCTCGCCACGCCGAGGAACCCCGAGCTCGGAGCACTCTCATAGTCCGAGATCGAAGCGATCGTCCAGAAGTACCCCCCGTTCGGTTCCCAGAACGTCATGTTCTGCCCGCCGACGGACGTATTCGTGTATCCGTCCAGCGTCATGGTCCACGACGTCGAGCCGGGAAGACCCAACGGCACGACCGTGATCGGGTAGGTCGTGAACAGATATCCGGTGAAATTGATCGGAACGACGGTTCCGGTCGGGGAGCTGCCGGTCCCCGGGGACGCGCTATACCCGACCGAGGTCGCGACCGAGTACGTGTAGGGACTGCCCGCCGACGGGATGGCGAAGGTGAGCTCGGCCGAAGAGCCCGACGCGGACCCGATACCAGCGATGACCACGGACCAGGCGGTCCCCGATGCGAGTCCCAGCTCCTCGAAGGAGAGCGAGCCGGCACCCGGGTTCGCCGAGAACACGACGTTCACCGTCGCGGTGGCGGGGGGCGCGACCAACACCGTGCCGTTCGCGATGTTGACGCTGTAGCCGGGGAGGTACCCGATCGAGTACGAGTAGTTGCCCGGGTCCACGGACGTGAGGGTGGTCGAGCTCGTGCCGTTCGCGTATTGGACCGTCCCGCCGAAATCGACGGTCCAGTTGTAATCGGTGGGCAGGCCGGTCTCCTGGAAGGTCACGCTCGAGGTCGAGGTCTGGTATTGCCACGAGTACCACGTCTGGGCTCCCGCTCCACCCTGGAGGGGGTTGGTGTTGATGCTCGAACCGTTGATCCAGCTCGCGTAGGTGTAGATCTCGTTCGACTGGAAGCCCATGAGGTAGAGTGCGAGCGCGTTCGCCACGTGCTCGGCGAGGTTGTAGTAGAGCGTTCGCTCCGCTCCGTTCGGGAGGCCGGCCGCCGCATCGAGACCCCACGTCATCACGCGGTACGCCGTCCCCTGGCAATCCTGGGGGACCACGGAGGTGGACGACGACTGGCTGGCCCAGTAGATGAGGTTCGCTTGGTCCGTCGCCGCGTGGCTACCACACCCGTTGTACGTGCCGCCGTAGTCGTCCTGGACGAACGTCTCGTTCAGGGCGGGAGTGGCCGTGTAGGTCCCATCGGGCTCGTAGAAGGGGGCCATGTAATCGGTCGGGTCCGGATAGTCCGCAATCCACCCGGCCACTCCGGTCGGATACGGGGAGGTGCCGGGCGATTCACTGTAGTAGTTCAGGGCGTCCGAAACCGCGTTCGCGTTGTAGACGCTGATGTTGAGTGCGCCGGAGGTAATCAGGCCCACGGTCACGATGAGGTTGTCCAGCGCGTCGGTGAGAGCGGTCTGACCAACCACGGAGACCAGCGGGAAGTCGCACTCGGTCACCTCGCACGCGGCCGCCTCCGGGTCGTAGTAGGGACTCGAAGGGTTCGTGATCTCGGCCCACCACCAACCGGCGGATCCCGGAACGGAGGGGTTCTCGCTCGGATTCGACCACGCGGTGGTCGAGGTGTTGTAACCGGGCCAGGAGATGTTGGTGGGGTAGTACGACGCGAGATCCTGGGGGATGGCGCCGCCCAGACCCTCGGTGAGGTTGACGCCGTTCACCGTGTTGTCCGGGCCGAGGAACGTGCCGTACGGGAACGCCTGAGAGAGGAACTCGCGCATCCCGACGTACGAGAAGAAGTTCGCGGGGATGTTCGTGGGAATCCCCGTCGCGGACTGCGTCGTGGTGTTGGCGAACTGGAAGAAGTATCCCTCGAGGGTGGTATCGAACTCGGGCCCCGCAAACAGCCCGATCTTGCCCTCATCGAGGAGCTGGAATAAGACCGTCGTGTTTTGACCCGTCGCCCAGGCCATGTCCGCCGTCCCGGTGTTGTAGGCCTCGAGCCCGGCGGTGTCGTTCGTAGTGTAGAAGACCTGAACGTTCGGAATATACGCACCGGCGGCCGGCTCGCACCCACCGCCGACCCCCGCGCACCCGGTCGGCTGGGAGTACGCCGGGTTGGCGCCGAGCGAGTAGCCACCCGATGGTTCGACCGCGGCGAGGAAGTACGGACCGGAGCCGACGGCGTTGAATTGCACGTTCGGCTGGACGGCCGGACTGTCGTCGGCGAGTTCCTCGAAACTATCCCAGGCGGTGGGACTCGTCGAAGTAAGGTACGATTGGAACGACGCCTGACTGGTGTTCGTCGCGCCTCCGGGAAGGTAACAGGGACCGTCACCATCGCTCGCGGACGTGCCCGCAAAGCCCGGGACGCCGGCGCCCTCGTACGTGTACCAGCCGCAGGGCTCGACGCTTCCACCGAGGGGATTCGCCAGGAGGTCCATGAAGAACGGCCAGGAGATCCCCCCGCCGTCGAAATCGAACGTGAGGCACCCGTTCTCGTCGAGCGCGAGCGTCGGGCAGTATGTCGTGTTGTTCACGAGCATCGATCCCAGTACGTTCTGGGGGGTGTTGTTGTAGAGAGCATGGATTCCTCCGTCCCACGATGCGTTCCCGTTCGGCAGCAACGCCTGCGCTTGGATCCATCCCGGCTGGGACTCGAGATACGGGAGGTTCGCGAATCCAAGGGTGCGCGCGAAGCTAAACATCACATCCGACGGGTACACCGACCACGACACGCCGGTGGACGGATCGAAGAATTGGGCGGCGGGATCGATTGGGAACGTCACGAACTGGGGTACCCCGGCAACATTGTCGACGATGAGCGACGATCCGTACGCCGACTCGCAGGAAACTCCGGTCGTCGAATAGATCCCCCCGCCGGAACCGGGAACACAGGTCGAGAGCTCGGGAACGAAATTGGTCGTGCTGGAGCCGTTGTACGCCACCAGCGTTTGGTAGACATTGATGATCGGCTCCACGTCGCTCGTGGAGTAGGCGACGCTCGGGTCAACCGAGGAGAGCGGGCCCTGTTCGTAGACCTGAAGGAGGCCCGGATGTGGGCTTGGGCCGGATGGGAAGGAGTCTGCGACGAGCGAGCGCGGAGCTCGCGCCGGTGACTGCGGGGCACTCGGAGGGGTCGTCGACCGTCCCGGAGCGTTCCCCGCGGACGTTGGGGAGGCGCCCAGAGTTGCGAGGGGCACGACCGCGCTCGCCAAGAGCACCAACACGACCCCAACCGCCAGAATTGCAGTCGCTCCGCTCAGCTTCCCTATCCTCTGCATAACTCACCGTCGCGACGGAGCAAGAGGCCCGCTCCCCTCCCCCGCGAGGCCGGAGGGATTTGCTCTATATCTAAGTGCGCGACGGGTCATACCGGGCGCCCGTGCCCACGCGCGGACCCTCGATAGTACGAATCTGGTTGAATCTGGTTGGGTGTAACTACAATTGCAACCCGGGTGCCGTGTACGCGGTTTGCGAGGATCCGCGACTCTCCAAGGCGCTATGGCGGTTGCTCCTAAGCAAGCTGGGGAGTGAACAGACGTT
>JASHUP010000159.1 GCA_030039915.1 Thermoplasmata archaeon
GAGTAGCTCCGTTGCTGACGCTCGATGATGTCGTTCGAATAATGGCCGGTGCCCGTGTAGCAGAGCAGCAGCCGGTACGCGAGCTCGTTCACGACCTCGGGGTCGATTCTCAGGGGATTCACGATCGTCTTCTTCCCGGTGAACTCCATGAAATTGAACCCCCCGAACGCCGCCGCGTATTGGTCCTGACGACCCCCCTTTAGGCCGAGCTCCTCGCGTTCGATTCGGTAGGCGAGCTCGGCCACCTCGTACGTCGTCCAGGGTTCGCGGAGATAACTCTGAAAGGCGCCGACGAGCGCCACACACATGGTCGAAGAAGTTCCGAGGCCGGTCCCCGGGGGAGCGTCGGAGTGCAGGAAGAGGCGGAGCGAGTCCTTGGACGGGGCTTCGCCCTCCGCCGGCCGGAGCACCTTGAGCGACGCCTTCACCACGTCCAGGTCGCCGTTGTAGACGAGGTCCGACGGACGCTCGAAATTGAGGGTCATGTTGTAGTCGAGCGACTCGACGGCGGTCGTACCGGCGCCGTCCGGAAGTGCCTGGAGCGTAACGTAGGCAAACTTGTCGATCGTGCAGTTGAGCACGGCGCCCCCCTTCTCTTCGGGGTACGGCGAGACGTCAGTCCCGCCCCCGGCGAAGCTGATTCGAAGCGGCGCCTTGCTTCGGAGGATCCTCATTCTCGTGCGCGACCTGACCCAGCGACTTAATCCTTATGACAGCGGCCTCGGAGGGCGTGCGGCCCGCCCCGGTGTAGCGTTACTCCTAAGAGTACCCGGCACTCGAGTTCCTTGTGTCCCGTCGGTATCAGAGCCCGGCCCTGACCGTCGACGCGGTCTGGATTCGGTCGGAGAAGGTCCTTCTCGTTCGCCGGGCGCATCCTCCCTTCCAGGGGAGTTGGGCGCTCCCGGGGGGTTTTGTCGAACTCCGGGAGACCGTCGAAGAGGCCGTTGTGCGAGAACTGAAGGAGGAAACGGGGCTCGTCGCGCGGCCCGCGGTCCTGGTTGGCGTCTACTCGGGGCCGGATCGCGACCCGCGCAAGCCGACGACGACCGTCGCCTTCCTGATGACGGGCCGGACGCGGAATCCTCGCGGCCAGGACGATGCGTCCGACGCCCGCTGGGTCGATATCTCGGAAGCTCGAGGGCTAGCCTTCGATCACGATCACATTCTCGCCGACGCGGTTCGCGTTCATCGAACGAGCCGCACGCGCCGTTCCTGAGCGAACCTAACCTGGGACGAGAGATTCCCCCGGACCGGAGGGGCCGCGCGACCAGGACAGCGCGGCGGCGATCCCAAGGATCACCGCCGAACCGACGAGCGCGGCGTGGATGCCCGTCAGGAACCCCGCGCTGATCCCGCCGGCGAGGCTTCCGGAGCCGAGGAAAACCTCGAACGCGACCTGGCGCGAGATGCTCGCGGAGGCAATGGAAAGCGTGAACACGAAACTCAGCAAGGTTCCCATATTGGTGAGCGTGCCTCGGAGTCCGCTGATCGACCCGAATGTTCCCGGGACCGTGCGCGACATGATGGCCGTAGAGTTGGCGGGGTAGAACATCCCGGTTCCGATTCCGCTCACCACCGAGATGAGCGGCACCCAGCCGAGCCAAGAGTTGAGGTCCAAAAGGGAGTACGCGCCGACTGCGGCGACCATACAGAGGATCCCGATCGTGGCGAGGGCCCGAGGCCCGAAGCTATCGACCCGTCGACCCATGAAGGGACCGATCAGGGCTCCGACCAGGTATCCGGGCACGAGCAACAGCGAGGCGTTGAGAGGCGACAGGCCCCGAAGCCCCTGCAAGTACATCGTGAGCAGAAAGACGATCGATAGGTACCCCAGGCTCTGAAGGAACCCGGCGAAGAGCGAGAAACCCAGGAGCCGGTCGCGAAGCTGGCGCAGTTCCAGCATCGGATGTTGGGTACGGAGCTCGACGGCCACGAAGATTGGGATGGTCATCAGCCCGACCGCGACGTACACGATGTTCGAGAGCGAGGTTCCGTACGAGGCCAACTCGATTGCGCCGTAGCAGATGAGACCCAGGGCTCCCGAGAGCAGAACGAACCCGGGAAGGTCGAAGTGGGCCGGCTCGCGCCGGCTCTTGGGCAGGGTGAACCACCCCAGGGCTACCGCCACGACTCCGATCGGGATGTTGATGAAGAAAATGTACCGCCAACCGAGCGCGGTGGTGATCACGCCCCCTAGAAGGATGCCTAGGATCGCGCCGACCCCCCAGCCGAAGGACATGAACCCGAACGCCCGGCCTCGCCTCTTGGGAGGAAAGACCGACGCGATCAAGGCCGCGGAGTTCGCGAACATGACCGAGCCTCCGAGAGCCTGCAGCCCTCGCGATGCGATCAGCACCTCCGCATTCGGAGCGAACCCGCACGTCGCCGAGCCGACCGTAAACAGCGCAAAACCTGCGTTGTACACTCGACCTCGGCCCCACATGTCTCCGAGCCGTCCGGCCTGGGTGGTGAGGGCCGCGGTGATCAGGAGATAGATCAAAATCGTCCAAATGACCGTCTCGAGCGGAGCGGCGAGCTCGCGCGCCATCGTCGGAAGCGCGAGGATCACGATCGTACTGTCGACCGCTACCATGAGAGTCCCGAGGGTCGTGAGGGTGAGGACGCTCGTCTCGTGAGGCGACCGCGTCGCTTCGGAGGGCGAAGACGGGTTCGCCGGCGGAGGTTTAGCCCGGGAATCGGAGAGCGACGACATCGTCGATGAACCGATCTCCGGTCGACCGGGTCGGATTAAGCGCTTCGCTCCGGCACCGGGTTGCCGGCGTCGAGCGGCAATCTATTATTGGGCGTCTTCTCGACGGCACGACGATGCAACCTCACGGCGAGGATTCGCACCCTCATCCGACCCTTCTTTCGGATTTCATTCTCGGCAGTCAGGACGGGCTCGTCAACGTTCTCGGAATCCTCCTAGGGCTGGTCGCGGCCAGCCTGGTGACCCCGGTCCCGAGGGAGCTGGTGATCATCGCGGGACTTTCGGCGTTGGCGGCGGAGTCCCTTTCGATGGGAGCGGTGGCGTACACCTCCACCTACTCACGTCTCCGCCTCTACAGCTCGGAGCGAGAGCGCGAGATCCGCGAAATGCGCGAGGTTCCCGAACTCGAGCGCGAGGAGGTTCGGGTCATCCTGCGGGGCTGGGGATTCGAGGGAGACGAGCTCGAAGACCTACTCCGCCGGATCGAGTCGAAACCGAAGGCGTGGCTCGATCTCATGATGGCGTTCGAGCTCAACCTTTCCTACATCCCTCCCGAGGCCCCGCGCCGGAGCGCGGTCATCGTGGGAGCCGCGACCGTGCTCGGCCACGCCGTGCCGTTGATCCCCTTCTTCATCGTGACCCTGAGCCTGGTCAACGCGGGAATCGTCGCGACCGTCCTCAGCGGGATCATGCTGTTCGGGATCGGCCTCTACGAGGCTCGCGTGACGTCCGGCTCGATCCTCAAGAGCGGGGCGAAAATGATGGTGATCGGTCTTGGCTCCGGCTTCGCCGGATTCCTGCTGGGTCACTTCGCCGCGATGCTCTGACGACGAGCTTCGTTCGAAGGAAGGCTTAGAACGCGCGACTTCCGAGACGACGGTGTCCGGGCGCACTCGCGGACGAACTTCGCGCGAACCACCGGCGCGATCCGCGACTCTCATGACGACGGCAGGACATGCACCACACGACGACCTCCTCGGGTCCGGCCAGCTCGGGGGTCGCCACGTGCTCCGAGTCCGGGTGACGACAGGTCCGGCCGAGGCAGGGATGGGGGGCGCGCTCTCCCATCATCGAGGGATCAATGCGCATTTATCCGTATTAAAGCTGACGACCCGGGTCACCGGGCCGGCCCCGTGGGTTCTACGGCTCGAGGAGGCGAATCTCCTTCGCTGCGTGGGCCTGCTTTTCCTTGTCGCTCAGCTCCCGTAGGTGCACCGCTACGGTCACGTGCCCGTTCAGTTCGATCGCTTCCGGCATCAAGGGTAGCCTCATCGAGAGATGCTCCAGTCTCAGTTCGAGCTCTCCTTGGCGGTCCGAGAGGGCTTCCACCATGTCCACAAAGAGGTTCGACGTGGTCGGTTCCACGCGGGCGGTAGGTGCCATGTCCGGGGAATGGACCACCGGCTTGAGAACCTATCGGAATCGCCCGGCAAGGTCGTCCCGACGACCGCGGCGCAAGACCCGAAGCGCCGGGAGGCGCTTCGCTATTTCGAGAGACCAGCCCGGTTGCGCAGCGCGTGGTAGAATCCGCCGAAGCTGGTGGCCGTCGGGGTCCGAAGGCCCTGCAGGCGCAGCTGCTCCCGAACTTCCTTGGCGCTCTGGCGAAGGTCGAGAGTCTTCGTGGTATCGTACTTGTACTGGAACGTCCCCGACGGTCCTCGCGGGAACGCGTCCCAATCCCGCGGGGTGGTCGACGAGAGCTCGTGAATCCGCTTGCCCTCGGCCGGTTGGAAGGCCGGCATCGTCAGATGCTCCTCGGTGAGCCAGATCATGGTCGCGTCACGAATCGCCTGCTGCGTCGTGTCGTCGAGAGCTCCGGGAGCGACCTGCGCCTGGACCCAGTCGACCAGGGCATCGAACGTCTTCTCAGCGTTGTCCTCGAGCATCTGAAGCACGGCCAGCCGGATCGCGCTCCGACGGAGCTGCTGAATGCCGGTTTCGCTCAAGCGGTATTCGGCGGTCAGTCCGAGCAGGCTCTCGGAGTTGTCGGCAAGGTCGGGGAGCGCAAGCACAAACAACGGGGCTGCCGACTCGTCCTTCGCGACATACCAAAGGGAGAATTCCCGTCCGTTCGTGAGCATCACCAAGGGCACTTTGGCCTGCTTCGCGAGGTCCACCACGTTCCCCGGTTCGGTCACGTTCGCCGTGCGCTCGCGGACGTCGAGGAACAATCGCGCATCGCCCTCCGCGTTGAGGAGCGCGTAATCGATGTGCCCATGGTCGCTCGGGGCTGGGTAGTCGAAATAGACCTGCTTTTTGTCGTGGGGATCCCAACCGAGGGCGACCAGGTACGGGTTAACGATCCAGTGTCGGATCTGCTGCTCGGTGACGTCCTGGACATCCCGAAGCACTTCGCCCGCCACCTGAGCAAAATCAGCAAGTCTCCGGCTGAGGTCGATCGCTTCCATGGTGAAAACCGATGGAACGGGACGGCCTTAAAGGTAGCTTTACCGGGCTGCCCCCGCTCCCCGCAGGCGCGCTGCCTCTTCGGCGAGGAACGGTTCGACTCCGGCAAGAGGCCGGTCGAAGCCCTCGTAGGGCGCCAGCCCTAGCATGTCCGAGACCAGCCACTCGACTTCGTAGGCATAGAGCAACGATGAACCGAGCGTTTCGAGGAATCGCGCGAGTCGCATCCCGTTGCGTTCCGAGAGCGAGAAATAGCGCGGGCGCAGCCGGAGAGCGGCGAACATTGCGTCGGTGAGCTCTCGGTAGGGCCATCGTCGGGGACCGCCCGCGCACACGTTGCGGCGGCCCGAGAGGCCGGCTTCCCGATGGACGATCCGGGCGACGTCGACCGCGGCGATCGGACTGATGTGGTACTCCCCCGTCCCGAACATCGGAAACCGGCGGTACCGCGCCATCGTTCGAAGCATGACCGTGACGAGCTTGTCGCGGGGGGCGAACACCATCGTCGGTCGGACGATCGAATAGGAAAGTCGGCTCGCTTCGATCGCATGGTCGACTTCCCGCTTGAGGACCATGTAGGGCAGTTGTGTCTCGAGTGAGGTCGGAGCGTCGGGAACACTGATGTGGACGAAGCGGGGCGTGCCGGCTCGCTCGGCGGCGGCGATCAGTCGGATCAGACCATCGGCGAGGGGGCGAAACCGTCGGTACGACCCCGTGCGGTACCAGGCCACGTTCACGACGAGGTCGACGCCCGAAACGAGGGGGTCCCAGTCGGTGATCGCCGCAACGTCCCCTCTTCGGTAGTCTACCCCGGGAACCGACTCTCCGGCCGCGGGGGTCCTATGCAAGGAGACCACATGCCAATCGCGGCCAAACTCGGCGAGGAGATGTCGGCCGAGAAGCCCCCCGGCGCCCCCGACCAGAAGGACACGCGGGCGCTCGTCACCGCCCCTCATGCGTGCGCAGTGTTCGACGCCGATATCGAGTTCGGCGTGGGTGTTTCTTGGCGGAACTCGCCGAACACTTTCGTCCACGCATCCCGGACGCGGGGCGCCACGGCCGAAATCGGTACCGAGCGGCCGATCTCGCGCGAGAGGGAGGTCATGATGGCGCCGGAAAACCCACAGGGATGGAATCGGGCAAAGGCGTCGAGGTCCGGGTCGACGTTGAGCGCGAACCCGTGAAACGTGACCCAGTGGTCGACCGCGATCCCGATCGAGGCGATCTTTCGTTCGCCATCGACCCAGACCCCACGCCGACCCGAGACGTGACCCCCGCGGACCCCGAACGGCTCGATCGAGCGAACGACCAACTCCTCGACGTCGTGCACGAACTGGCGGACGTCCCGGCCCCGCGCCCCGAGGTCCACGATCGGATAGCCGACCAGTTGCCCCGGACCGTGGTAGGTGGCCCGACCGCCTCGCTCCACTTCGACGACCGGTAGACCCGAGGCGGAGGCAGACCCGTCGTCCCCCTCCACTCCAACCGTGACGACCGGGGGATGCTCGACCAGGATCAGCGTGTCGGGGACCGAACCCTCCCGACGGGCGCGCACGAGGGCGCGCATCGCGTCGAGCGACTCCCGATAGTCCCGGACACCCCAGTCAACGACCGCCGGCATCCGTCCTCCTTCGAGCCACATGCATCGGTTCGCCGAGCCAGAGGAGCGCGGCCTCTTGCAGCGCCTCCGAAAAGGTCGGATGCGGATGGATCGTCATCGCGACGTCCCGGACGGTCGCCCCCATCTCGATCGCGTGGGCTGCTTCAGCGATGAATTCCCCCACTTCGGCGCCGGCGGAATGGACGCCGAGCAGGAGCCCGGTGCGGTCATCCCCGACCACCTTGACCCAACCCTGCGTCGCGTGGTTGGCATGGGCCCGACCGAGAGCCACGAACGGAAAGCGGGCCTCGCGAGGCACGTGTCCGCGGGCTTCGGCCTCGGCCTTCGAATAGCCGACGGTGGCGAGCTCGGGAGTGGTGAACACCACGGAAGGCATCGCCTGAAAATCGAACCGAGTGGGCCGCCCCGAGGCTGCCTCGGCGGCGACGATGCCCTCGCGGTAGGACTTGTGCGCGAGCATCGGGGGGCGCGCGACGTCTCCGACGGCAAAGATGTGAGACTGGTTCGTTCGCAACTGGTTGTCCACCGAGATAAAGCCGGTCTTCGCATCGAACTGGACGCCGGCCTCTTCTAGCCCGAGGCCGCTCGTCGACGGGCGCTTTCCGACGGTGACGAACAGCCGCTCCGCGGAGAGATCTTCGCGGCCCGAGGGCCCTTCCACCGTCATCGTCAGCGCGTCGGCTTCTCGACGCAGGGCGACCGCGCGCGTCCCCACCCGGACCCGAACACCGAGTCGCTCGAGCGTGCCGCTGAGCTCTCGGGATAGGTCCGGCTCGAGTCCCGGGAGGAGCTGCGGCAACAGCTCCACGATCGTGACCTCGACGCCCACACGAGCGAGGAACTCGCCAAGCTCGCACCCGGAGACTCCGCCCCCGAGAACCATCATGGTGCGGGGAAGCGTCGGCAGGGAGAGGAGCTCCCAGGCGTTGATTACCCTCACTCCGTCGGTCTCAAAACCGGGGATGGACGAATGAACGGCGCCGGTCGCGACGATCGCCTGCTGGAAGTCGATGCGCTCGTGCCCCCCGTCGGGGGCGGTGACATCGGCCGAGTTCGGACCGGTAAATTTGGCCGAACCAACGAGCACCGCGGTTCCGGCGGACTTCAGCAGCGAAGCGACCCCCTGACGTTCCTTGGCGACCACTTCCTCCTTCCACCGCATCGTCTGAGCCAGATCGAACTTGGGCTCGGCGGAAGTGACGCCGACCTCGGGTCCTTCGGTGCGAATCGCGTGGTAGAGCAGCGAGGCGTGGATGAGCGCCTTCGAGGGGATGCAGCCCCGATTGAGGCATTCGCCTCCCAGGTCCTGACGCTCGACCACGAGCGCCTTCCGACCGAGCTGGCCGAGCCGGATACCGGCCATGTAGCCGCCCGGACCTCCGCCAATGACCAGGACTTCGGTCGACCGAGAGTACGTCCCCGCCATGATCGTCGCTCGGCTATCCTCCCGGAACCGATCGGGAGTAGGAAGCGGAAGCATAGACGTCTTCGGTGAGCGACGAAGCGGGAGGCGGGGGGGCCTCTTCCGCAAGGTCGATCGCGGACCGAACCTCCCGATCGACTTCGGTCTCCCACCGACCGCGGTCAGAGTCCGACAGGAGTCCTTCCTTCGTGAGCCAGGCGCCCAGTCTTCCGACCGGATCGTGGGCCGCCGCTCGAGCCATCCAGTCCCCGGGCTGGTAGCGTGCTGGGTCGTCCGAACTCGAGTGGGGAGTCATACGGTAGACCACAAACTCGACCAGGGACGGTCCATCGCCGGCTCGCGCCTTGGCCAACGCGCCGGATAACTGTCGGAAGGAGGCCACGAAGTCGGTCCCATCGACCCGCTCGCCGCCGAACCCGTACGCGGAGGCCTTGGACGCAAGGGACGGCGCCGCCGTCTGCCGTTCCACCGGGACCGAGATCGCCCACTGATTGTTCGCGCAACAGAACACCACTGGGAGTCGGAAAACTCCCGCGAAATTCATCCCCGCGTGAAAGTCGTTCGAGCTCGTTGCACCGTCACCGAAAAACGCGAGCGAAGCGGCCTTCTCGCCTCGAAGTCGGATCCCGTATCCGAGTCCCACCGCGTGCGTGATCTGGGTTCCGATGACCGATGACATCGAGACGTAGTGGACTTCCCGGGCGGTCGGGTGGCAGGGCATGTTGCGCCCCAGGGCAGGGTCCTTCGAGTCGGCAAACAGGTGGTGAACGTATGTGGTCAACGAATGGCCCCGCACCAAAGCGACCAGCTGCTCTCGGAGTCCAGGGAACACCCAGTCCGTCGGCCGGGTCGCCAGCCCGGCCGCCACGTTGATCGCTTCGTGGCCCGTGGCAGCACCGTAGAAGCCCACCCGGCCCTGACGCTGCAGTGCCTGCATGCGGGCGTCCAGGCTCCGCCCGAGCACCATCCAGCGGTAGGCCGATCGGAGCAGTTCCTGCCAACCCACCCCGAGAGCATGCTCCACGTCGGAGGCGGCGTAGGGCAGAGGCTCGATCTCCGCCGGTGCGGTCATGCGAGCTCGGCGAAAAGCAGGTGGGGGTCTTCGAGGTACCCCTTGACCGTCGCCAAGAACTGGGCCGCCTCGATCCCGTCGAGGACCCGGTGGTCCACGGAGATCGAGAGGTTCATGAGGTCTGCCGGACCGAGGGAGCCATCGGCTCGGTAGACAGGTCGACGGCGGATCTTGTGGACTCCCAGTATCGCCACTTCCGGGTAGTTGAGGATGGGGGTCGCGAGCACGCCCCCAAGGGCGCCGAGGCTGGTGATCGTGAACGAACTCCCCGTCAGCTCCTCCCGCGAGAGCTTTCCGGCGCGGCCCCGCTCGGCCAGGTCCTGGATCTCTCGGGCCAGCGCGACCACGCTCTTTCGACCGGCGTCGCGAATCACGGGCACGATGAGCCCGTCCGCTGAGGCCGTCGCGATCCCGACATGGTAGGTGGAGCGGACCAGGAGCTCCGCATGGGCGTCATCCATCGTGGCGTTTATCCGCGGATGGGTCCGGAAGGCCGAGACCACCGCCTTGATGACGAACGGAAGGTAGCTCAGTCGGACCCCTTGCTTCTCGACATGCTTCGCCATCCGATCCCGCAGCACGATGAGCTCGCTGACGTCGACCTCCTCCACGTAGGTGAAATGGGCGGCGCGGTGGATGGACTCGGCCATGTGCTCGGCAATCACCCGGCGGATCCCACGAATGGGGACTCGTTCCAGGATCTCGGAGCTCTGCGGAGGTTTGGTCGGCGTTGCGGGCGCCGGCCCGGATGGTTCCGAAGTCGTCGGAGCGCTCCGGGAGGTGGTCGCCGGCACGATCCTCGCGGACTCGAGGTCCGCCTCAGTGATCCGACCCCCTGGACCGGAACCCCTCACGGTGGATAGGTCAACCCCGAGCTCCGTCGCTCGCCGTCGCAGGTACGGTGAGGCGAGGACTCTCGACGAAGCGGGGGCTGTCGGCTCCGCGGCCGAAGGGTTCCCTGTGGGGGGACGGGTCGCCGCCGGCTCTACGGATCGAGCGGGGGGATTCGGGGGCGCCGAAGGGCCGGCCGACGTCCCGGTCTCGATGGTGACCAGAAGCCCGCCGACCTTCACTTTCTCGCCGACCTGGGCGTGAAGGCTCACGACGCGGCCCGTCTTCGGTGAGGGGATCTCCACGTTCGCCTTATCGGTGAGAACGCTGACGAGCGGATCATCCTCTTTGATCTGATCACCGACCTTGACGAACCAACGGACGACCTCGCCCTCGGCGACCCCCTCTCCGATGTCCGGTAGTCGGAACTCGAACGTCATCGGCCTCTCCTAGGAGGCTCGGACGGTGGCCCGAGCAGCATGGACGATTCGTTCTGCGTTCGGAAGATAGACGTTCTCGAGCGCGTACGGAAATGGAGTGTCGAATCCGGTCACGCGGGCCACCGGCGCCTTCAGGGAGTAAAAGGCCTTCTCGGCCAGCACGGCCGCGAGCTCAGCTCCCAATCCACAGAACCTCGCGGCCTCGTGCACGATCACCGCGCGCCCGGTCTTTTCCACCGAGGCGATGACCGCGGCCTCGTCGAGCGGGACCAGCGATCGGAGGTCGATCACCTCGGCCGAGATCCCTTCCTTTTCGAGTGACTCGGCCGCCTCGAGCGATTGGGGCACCATCGCCCCGTAGGCGAACAGAGAGACGTCCGAGCCTTCCCTCACCGCGCGCGCCTTCCCGAACGGGACACGGTCGCGCCCGTCCGGAACCTCGCCGGTCATCGACCGATAGATCCGCTTCGGCTCCAGAAAGAGCACCGGGTCCTCGCCTTCGATGGCGGTTCTCAACAAGCCCCGGGCGTCGGCAGGGGTAGAGGGCACGACCACCTGGAGGCCGGCCGTGTGGCAGAAGTACGCCTCGGTGCTTTGGGAGTGGTAGAGTCCTCCCTTGATCCCTCCGCCATAGGGCGAGCGGATCACGACGTGAGCGGGATATTGACCGCCCGAGCGATACCGAAACTTCGCGAGCTCGCTCACAATCTGGTCAAACGCTGGGTAGATGAAATCCAGGAACTGGATCTCGGCCACGGGCTTGAGGCCGTAGAGCGCCATCCCGATCGCGGCCCCGACGATCCCGGTTTCCGAAAGGGGCGTGTCGATCACGCGGTCCCCTCCGAATTCCTTGAACAGCCCGTCCGTCGCGCGGAAGACGCCCCCGTTCACTCCGACATCTTCCCCGAGCACGAGAACGTCCGGATCTTCCCGCATCGCTTCGTGCAGCGCTCGATTCACGGCCTGGACGAGATTCATTTCCGCCATGGTTACCCCGTATTCTCCCGGGAAGGCCCCTCGTACGCCGTCCGTTCCTCCTCGAGGCGCGGAGTGAGACGAGCAAAGACATCGTCGAACACCGTTCGCGGGTCCACCGGCGGGGTCTTCTCCGCCGACTCGAACGTCTCCATCACCCGATGACGCACCTCGTCCCACAGGGCCTGGTCAGCCCCCTCGCTCCAAAGGCCGTCGGCCGTGAGCCGAGCTCGAAGTCGTGCAAGCGGGTCGCGTTCTTTCGCAAGCGCTACCTCCTCGTCCGACCGGTAGCGCTTCGGGTCGTCGGAAGTTGAATGCGGTCCGAAGCGGTACACCTCCGCCTCGATCATCGTTGGTCCCCCACCGGCAACCGCCCGCGCGCGCGCGGCGCGGACCGCCCCGAAGACCGCGTCGAGGTCGTTCCCGTCGACGACCACCCCCGGGATGCCGTAGGCACCGGCCTTCTCGGCCAGCGTTGCACTTCGAGTCTGCCGTTCTCGAGGGAGAGAGATCGCCCATTGATTGTTCTGGCAGAAGAAGATGGTCGGCGCCTGAAACACGCCCGCGAAGTTGAGGCCCGCATGGAAATCGTTCGAACTCGTGGCACCGTCCCCAAAGAAGGCGACCGTGACAATGGAGTCCTTCCGCCGCTGGGCGGCCATCGCAGCGCCGACCGCCTGGGTGATCTGCGTGCCGATAGGACTCGAAGCGACCACGAAGTTCGCGCTGCGGAAGCCAAAATGGTTGGGCATCTGGCGACCCTTGATCTGGTCATCCGCGTTTCCGAGCAGCTGGTCGAACAGAGCGCGCAGCGGCACGCCCCGGGCGAGGGCCACGGCAAGTTCCCGATACGCCGGGAAGACCCAGTCCTCCGGGGTGAGCGCGTGGCTCGCCCCCACCTGGGCGGCTTCCTGGCCCATGAGCGGTGCATAGAAGCCGATCCGGCCCTGACGCTGGAGCGAGAGGCACCGTTCGTCGATCCCCCGGGCCAGGACCATTGTTCGATAGGCTCCGACAAGGTCCTCCTTCGGAAACCGGTCGCCGCTGAGCGGTGTCGATGTGACCGGCAGGGCGCTCGACTCGACCATGAGGCTTCGCTGACGCGCCGACGGACCCCCGTCATATAAGTTTGAGGATGAGGAACGGACCGGTCCCTGACGGAAGAGGGCCCGCGGTCTCGCTGGTGAAGTCTCGGTCTTTCGGTCGCCGATTCGGTCCGACGAAGACCCGCCCGCACCGGAGGGCTATAGACCCGCCCGTTCCCTCGCGGCGGTCCAGCGGGCGGGATCCACGGTTTCGACCGCCAACCGTGAAAAATTTTCGAGGAGTTCCGGGGGCCCGTCCTCCTTCAGCCCGCGGAACAGCACCACGAGTTCGTTGAGGTTGAGCGCGGGCAGGGTCCAACGCATCCATACTTCGAACCGCCGGGGCGGAGTTCGAAGGTGATACTCCGCGCGCATTCTCCGAAGTTGCGCGTCGGTGAAGTGCTCCCACATCACGGGCACCATCATCGCCTCCTCGTTGTTCATGTGCTGGAGGTAGTAGGCGAACAGATCATTCGCTTCCTGGTTGAGTCGGTCACCGACCTCGATCCGACGGGCCGGTGTCGTCTCGAGGGCCACTTCCTCGCAGGTTTTCGCGAAGGCGCGGATCCGCCGGCCTACCTCGGCGTGCTCCTGCATCATCAGCGCGACCACATCGGGGTCGATCGGGCGAAGCGGCCCGAAGAAATCGTCCTCCTCGTGCCTCGAATGGGCGTAGAGTAGGCAGAGGGCGCAGTTGCCGGTGGCGAGCTCCAGGTTTTCGCGGAGGGTGGTCACCATCGCGGACGAAGCCGCAGGATCTGAAAAGTCGGTGGTTTGAAGGCGACGCCCGAGGTCGTAGATCATCGCGCGAAGTCCCTTGTGAATCGGGCGGAAGAGATTCTCGCGCTCTGTCACGGCGAACCGACCCGGAGGAAAAAACCCCTCCGAAGCCATAAGCTCACCGAATGACCCGCCCTCCCGGCATCTCCGGGTTTCCATCGGCCCAACCGTGGGATGAAGTGACGTCAGCGTCGACCCCGCCGTCGGAATCCGGGCGGTGGGCGACGGCGAGTGTATCGCTCCCGAGAGCGGTCTGAAGAAGGGGCGGGAAGAGAAGTCCTGGGGGCATCGTACCGGAAGCCGGGGATCCGCGCGCGGTCGATCTTCATGCCGATCAGCTTCTCGATCCCCGACAGGTCCGACTCCTCTTCCGGCGACACGAGCGTGTAGGCATCGCCACGCTGCAGCGCCCGGGCCGTCCTTCCCACTCGATGAACGTAGGTCTCGGGTTCGTGAGGGACGTCGAAATTCACGACGTGGCTCACGTCCTTGACATCCACTCCTCGAGCGGCGATGTCGGTGGCGACGAGGACGCGGTACTCTCCGGTCCGGAATCCTTCGAGCGCCCGTATTCGCTGACTCTGGCTGCGGTTCCCGTGAATCACGGAGGCGTTCACCCCTCGGCGGAGAAGTTGGCGTGCAAGATTATCGGCGCGATGCTTCGTTCGGGCGAAGACGAGCACGCTCGTCATCATTTCATCCCGAAGGAGTTCGGTCAGGAGATCGGTTTTTAGATAGGCCGGCACGGGCAGGGCCAAATGGGTCACGCCGACGGCCGCGACGGTCCGTTCCTCGACCTGTACCATCCTTGGATCGCGGAGAAACTCCCTCGAGAGGGCAACGACTTCGGGGGGCATGGTGGCCGAGAAGAGCATCGTCTGACGGTCCCGGGGCAGTCGCTGAAGGACTCTTCGGACGTCGGGCAAGAAGCCCATATCCAACATTCGGTCGGCCTCATCGAGCACCAAGATCTTGAGATCCCGGAAGTCGACGTATCCGCGGCTCATGTGGTCGAGCAGTCGACCCGGCGTCGCCAAAATGATCTCGGCCCCTCCCCGGAGGGCACGTTCCTGGTCGATCATCCCGACTCCGCCGTAGACCGCCGCCCCCCGAAGGTGCGTGTGACCGGCGAGCTTCTTGAGGAACCCGTCGGCTTGCAACGCGAGCTCCCGGGTCGGCGTTAGGACCAGAGCATGGATCCTCCCGCGAGGCTGTTCGAGCAGTCGTTCGAGCAACGGTAGGAGGAACGCCGCCGTCTTTCCGGTGCCGGTCTGCGCTGTGCCGATGATGTCACGCCCCAGGACGGCATGCGGTATCGTTCCCCGCTGGATCGGAGTGGGAACCGAATAACCGATCTCCTGGATCCCCTTGCGTAGCTTGGAGTGAAGCGGAAGGTCCTCGAACGTGACCTTGCCGGCGCCGGAACGGTCCGGAGGCGGGCTTTGTTCATCCGTCACGCGCACCCTCGAGGGAGGGCGTCAACCCCGACGGGCCATAAGAGAGCGCCTAGCGAACCTAGCCACCCGCGGACTCACTCTTCGTCACCGTTTGGCCGGGATCGGCTCCGGCCCGCCCGGAGAAACCGGGCCGTCTACTTTGTGTCTGAAGGTTTCGCTGACCGGATCGAAAGCCGACGGTCGAGAGAGGATTCGCCTCCCGTCGAGTTGAATTGAGGCTCCGATAGAGGACCTTCCCTTTTCAGCAGTGTTCCGGCCAACTCCGGAACAGCCCCTGAGCTGACGGCGGCTCGCTTCGCTCGGTGTCTGACGGACTCAGTACCCCACATTCGAGAGCCTCCGCGCTCGCGGGGTCAGCCACTTTCCGAGGTAGAGAACGCGTTGGGCGTATCCCCTGGCCCGGTAAAGTTCGAGGGCCCGGATGTTGCCAGACAGAGCGATCAAGTGATCGAAGTCTCGGCCCTTCGCCCGAAACCTTCGTTCGATCACGTCCATCGGCTGGTTTGCAATACCGCGTCGTCGAAACTCGGGCAGGACGTAGAGACTCAGGATCGCGCTCGGCCTGGCCGGTTCGAAGCTGCGTCTCTTCGGAGGGGCCCTCACATACGCGGCTGCCGCGAAGCCCACGCGCCTCTCGCCCACAACTGCGACCAAGAGGCACCCCCCTCGCGTCCGGGCCTGCTTCAGTAGCCAAGAGGAGTGGGACCGCCCCCACTCGTGGGGTGGGACGACCAGCTTGAGGGGGTCAAACGGTGCCTCGTCTCTCAGCTCCGCGAGTCCCCCCTCTCAAGGAATGGACGATCTCCCGGCATGAAATCGCGGATCTCGACCGACCGAGCGCCGATCCTCTCCGCCATTCCACGTCGGGCATAAATCGACGTTTTATACCGCCTCTCCCCTGCCGGACTCTCGGAGGAACGAACAGATCAAATGCGTTCGGCCAGTCGGGCATTAACCCGGCCGAAGTCCGCTGGTGCAATAGGACACAAAACGGCTAAATTCGGTCCAACTTCCTGACGGCGGGGCCCGTAGCTTAGTTTGGCTGGAGCACCCGGCTGATAACCGGGAGGTCGCCGGTTCAAATCCGGCCGGGCCCATCTTCGCTCGCAAAGAGCGCGCGCTTTCGGAGCGACGTCGGGCGTTCGAAAGCTGCCACGTCGATTTCGGGGCAGCTCTCCCGTGACTGCCGGTCGAGCAGAGGGAATCCGGCCGCCGGGTAATACGGACTGACGCTCGCATCATGGGGGTCCGGTCGGCGCCGGTGTCACGCCGATCGGGACTGCGGGTCTCTGTGCAGCCCGAACGGAGGATGAGACTTACGACCGTCGCGACGAACCACGAGCCGGAGAATTCCGCTTCTTCGTCGCCAGGGGGCCCCCGGCGCTCGGCCGGGGAAACTTGGGGTTCGCGTGCCACGAGTCCTTGTGACGCGCGGGATCGTGATCGTACTCGAACCACCATACCCCAGTATAGGGCGGCTCGATGTCGTCCTGCCAAAGCATACACAAGATCTCACCGTGATGGAGAAAGTCCTCCTCGACCAGG
>JASHUP010000160.1 GCA_030039915.1 Thermoplasmata archaeon
TCAAGCTGCTCGAGGGAACCGACCGGATCCTGATGGCGTTCCCGCTCTCGGCCGTCGCGACCCCCCACCGGGTCACCCGACGCTCGGGTCAGCGATACTTTGCCAACTGCGCGTGGGACGCGGTCGCGTTTCATCCGATGCTCGGCGAGCCGATAGAGATCTCCTCGTTCTGCCGCCACTGCGGCGTCCCGGTACGATTTCGGATGGACTCCGGGCGGGGCGTGCCGTCGACCGACCACCTCCCCGTGGTGTACCTCGCCTGGCCGGCCGCGACGTGGTGGAACGACATCGTGAGAACCTGTGCGAACAGTATGGTCTTCTTCGACTCACCGACCCATTTTGCCGAATGGCCGGCGCGCCCCGAGTCGAAGAGCGGAGCCGTGCTGACGATCGACCAGGTGATGGGGCTCAGCCTGCCGCTGTACGCGAAGAAGTTGGACCTCGACTACGAACGACCCCCCAAGGAAGTGCTCCTGGCGACGTTCGCGAAACTCGGATTGACCGGAAAGTTCTGGCAACTCTAAGACGCGCGTCGAGGCGGCCGGAGGCCCTGGCCCGCGTCTCCGCACGTGGTGCCTCTCAAACGAATAATACCTCACGACCCTGCGCCTCGTCGTCATGCCGGCGCGAGTCGCGGACGTGCTGGTCGACACCCTCGTGAATGCAGGGGTGCGGCGGGTCTACGGCGTTGCCGGCGATTCCCTGAACGGGATCACCGACTCGATCCGCCCGCGCAAGGAGATCTCCTGGGCGCACGTTCGCCACGAGGAAGCGGCCGCGTTCGCGGCGGGCGCGGAGGCCCAGCTCACCGGCCGTCTTGCGGTGTGCGCCGGGAGCTGTGGGCCGGGCAATCTCCATCTCATCAACGGTCTCTTCGACGCGCACCGCAGTCGCGCCCCGGTCCTCGCGATTGCGGCTCAGATCCCGAGCCAGGAGATCGGCGGGGGGTACTTTCAGGAGACGCACCCGGACCAACTCTTCCGAGAGTGCAGCCATTACGCGGAGCTCGTTTCTCAGCCGGAACAGGTTCCGCGCATCCTCGAGATCGCGATGCGGACCGCGGTCGCCCGAGAAGGGGTCGCCGTCGTGGCGATTCCCGGCGATGTCGCCCTTCGGCCGGCGACCGAAGCAGCTTCCGGATTCACTCTTACCGACCCGCGCCCCGAAGTCTGCCCGTCCGACGCCGAGGTCACGAAGCTCGTCGGCCTGCTCACGTCGACTCAGAAGGTGACGATCCTGGCGGGCGCCGGGTGCGCGCGCGCTCACGATTCCGTGGTCGCCCTGGCGCAGCGGCTGAAGGCGCCGATCGTTCATTCGCTTCGAGGGAAACCGTACGTAGAATACGCGAACCCGTGCGACGTGGGCATGACCGGGCTCCTCGGCTTCTCTTCGGGATATCACGCGCTCCAGGCCGCGGACGTCGTCCTGTTGCTCGGTACCGACTTCCCGTACCGCCAGTTCTACCCCCCGAAGGCGACGATCGTGCAGGTCGACGTGCGCGGCGAGCAGATCGGCCGCCGCGTCCCGGTCTCGCTCGGAGTCGTGGGCGACGTTCGGGCCACGGCCGACGCGCTCCTGCGCCGCCTACCGGAGGCGCGCGACGACCGCCATCTGAGGTCGGCGCTCGCCGACTACGCGAAGGCACGCGACGGACTGGACGCGCTCGCGGTCGAGGGAGGACCCGGCAGCAAGGTCCACCCGCAGTACGTCGCTCGGGTCATCGACCAGCTCGCCTCGGACGACGCGGTCTTCGCGGTCGATGTCGGAACGCCGACGGTCTGGGCGGCGCGCTATCTCACCATGAACGGGAAGCGGCGCCTCCTGGGTTCGTTTACCCACGCGTCGATGGCCAACGCCCTCCCGCAGGCGATCGGCGCCCAGTCCGCCTTTCCCGGTCGGCAGGTCGTCGCCATGTCCGGAGATGGCGGGCTCGCGATGCTCCTCGGAGAGCTGCTCACGCTCCGCCAGCTCGATCTCCCCGTGAAGATCGTCGTCTTCAAGAACGACTCGCTCGCGTTCGTGACCCTCGAGATGCTATCGGCCGGGTTCCTCGACTTCGCGACCGACCTCAAGAACCCGAACTTCGCCGCGCTCGCGGAAGCCGCCGGAGTCCTCGGCCTCTCCGTCACGACTCCGGAGGCGCTCCGTCCCGCGATCCAGAAGGCGTTCCAGCATCCCGGTCCCGCACTCGTCGAGGTCGAGGTATCCCGACAGGAGGTGGTCCTGCCTCCCACCATCGACCTGGAGCTCGTGCGCAAGTTTGGCCTGTTCGTCGTGAAGGCCGTCTTCAGCGGTCGAGGGGACGAGGTCATCGACCTCGCGAAGACCAACTGGTGGCGGTGATCCCCTCCTCCGGGCGTCGGGGACTGCTCTCCCGGGCCGGTCCGCTCGGTCCAAGGGCCATTTCCCATGCACCGGGAGACCGGTGAAAAGTTCCTATAGGCGGACCCGGTCGACCTACCCATGTCCGGCCCTCCGGCTCCAGCAGCTCCGCCGCCGATGACCGCCTATCCGCCACCGGGGTACGCCCCGGCGCCAGCGCAACCCGCCTCGACCGGAGTGAAACTTCCGGCCGGAATGAGCCTCTGGGACCTCCTGAGCCTCCTGATCATCCTGGTCGGAGCGATCCTCATCCTGGTCGGCTTCCTGTACGGAGACGCCTACGCCAACCAGCTCGGCGCCGGAGGGTCCCTCAGCACGGCCCAGAGCGACATCGAAGCGTTCTTCGTCGCGAGCGGGATCGGGATCTTCCTCGTGATCCTCGGCTGGCTCTGCCGGGCGATGCTGTTCCCGATGGTCTCGGCCCGTCAGAAGATGAGCCCCGCACCGGCGCCCGCGATGGCCGCTCCGATGGCCGCCCCCGCGGCCGCCCCGGCGCCTCCCGCGATGGCTCCGCCCGCGGCGCCCGCGTGCGCGAACTGCGGCAAGCCGACGACGTTCATCGCCCAGTACGGACGGTACTACTGCTACTCGTGCTCCCGGTACGTTTGAGCGGTCGCCCGGGCCCGAGTCCTTCCCGTCAGCCGAACGGCTCGATCCCCGAGCGAAGCACGTAGACGAACATGCGGTCCGCGTTCGTTTCCGTCACCGCACCGGTCGACCGGTAGAGACGAACCGCGGCCTCGTTCGCGGGGTCGGTGAAGACGAACACCTCGTCGAATCCGAGCTCCTGGCACTCGCGGAGCAAGGTCTTCACGAGCGCGGTCCCCACCCCCCGCCGACGGTACCCCTCCTCGACCCCGATCTCGTAGAGGAACATCTGTTTCCGAAGCGAGCGCAGCTGCCCGAGTTCGGTGCCCCGCAGGAATCCGATCGCCTCGCTCCCTTCGTACGCGACGAGGAAGATGTTCCTCGGGTCGGCGAGATACGCTCGCACGGCGGCAACGTCGGGGGGCTCCTCCCAGAGATGCGCCGCATGAAGGACTTCGATCTCCGAGCCGGACCCCAGGCGGCGGATTCGCATCGTCCGGCCAACTCGTGTCCGCTACTTGGACCCTCGCGCGCTTCGTCCGGGCGGGGTCGGTCACCCCGAACCGGCTCCGCTTCTCGATTCGCGGAAAGCAGGTCTAGTCGTCTCGCCGTCGCCGCTTTCGGGAGTCCTCGTCCCGGTCCTCGAAGCGCGGAGACCCGCCCCGGTCCGAACGGCGGAACGGTCGCGACCCGCGATCGTTGCCGCGGTTCCGATACGGAGGGCGGCCGCCGGAGCCCGGACGAAACTCTCTACGGCCGTAGCCGCCGGACCCACCGCGACCCCGCGGTCGATCTCCGCCGCCGTCGGCCCGCGGAGGGAGCGTGAACCGATTCCCGCAGGACTCGCACTCGCCCACGAGTTGACCGCTCTCGTCGGTGGAGAAGCGTAGGGGCGCCCCACACTTCCGGCAGGGTCTTCCGCGAGGGGGTCCCGAGTCGTCGAAGCGGGGACCGCGCTCCCGGCGGCGCTCGGAACGACCGGCGACCCGTTGAGGCACGAAGATGGTGGTGGTCTCGCAGTCGGCGCACACGACCTCGAGCGATCCCCCCGAGCGTTCTCGAATCGCGAGAGGAGCGCCACACGTCTCACATTCCGGGCCGCCGGTGGCCCCCGCCACGACCGCCGAATCGTCTTCGCCCGTGCCGGCGACGCCGCGACCCGACGGAGCCAGGCGGGAGACCGCACTCCCTTCCACGAACGCGAACTCCTTCGCGCACGACGGACAGGTACCGGTGCGGAGGTGCACCTCGCGCTGCTCGAAATCCATCGAACTTCCGCACTCGGGGCAGGAACTCGACATGGCTGCTCAGGAGTGGAACCTCCCGACCCCACATTACATCCGCCTGCCCGCGGAGTCGTCGGCTCGGAGGACGGGTTGGCGAGTCAACCGGTTCGGACGGCCCGCACGCCGTCTCCGTTACGGTATGCTAGCGAGGTCGTCCCACAGCATCGCACGGCCGTGTCGATCGCGCACGCGGCGACCGAACTTTCGTGCCTCTCGAAGATACCGCGCCCGGGCGGTGCGCTTTCCCGCCAGGGCTGACGCACGCGCGAGGGACTCGTAGGCGTACGCGACGTAGAAGGGACTGACGCGGCCGCGCAGCGCGAACGTGAGCGCGCGCCGGCCGTGGTGAAGTGCCGCCTCCGGTTGATGCAGGACCGAGTACACGCGCGAGAGGTGCCACTCACCGATCGACAGGTTGCGCAGGGAGGGCCCACCGTGCGTCCAGTGGTAGTAGGAGGCGTGGGCCGCGTGGAGGAGTTCCTCGTTCTCCTCGTCGCTTCGGGTCGGTCGCGCGAGGATCGACCAGCTGTGGTTGAACAGGTGGGTCCCGACCTGGCGGTGCTCGGTTCGATTGAGCGGATCCTTGCGTGGAGCCACGATCCCGGGGAATTCGGTCTCGGATTAGGAGGTTCCGGTCCCCCTTCGCGCCCGCCCTCCCCTCCCGACTCCCCCACCCCGAGAGCTTTCAACCGCGGTGGGGTGCTTTGCCGCTCAACGGAGGAGGACCGACTGTGAAGGTGATGCTGTTCGGGGCCACCGGGATGGTCGGGCAGGGAGTCCTGCGCGAGTGCCTTCTTGACCCGGCGGTCAACGAGGTTCTCGCGGTGGGCCGCGGCGCGACGGACCAGCGACATCCGAAACTGCGCGAACTCGTGCGAGCCGACCTCACCGACCTCGGGCCGGTCGAGGACCAGCTAAGGGGCTACGACGCCTGCTTCTGGTGCCTTGGAGTCTCCTCGGCGGGACGGAGCGAGGCGGAGTACGCACACGTGACCTACGACCTGACCGTCTCGGTCGCCCAGCGGCTCGCCCGCCTCGATCCCGGGATGACGATCACCTACGTGTCGGGGGCCGGGACCGATAGCACCGAACACGGCCGCTCGATGTGGGCGAGGGTGAAGGGGCGGACCGAGAACGCACTTCTCGCGATGCCGTTCCGGGCCGCGTACATGTTCCGGCCCGGGATCATCCGTCCTCTCCACGGGATCCGCTCCCGGACCCGCGGGTACCGCTACGCGTACGCGCTGCTCCTTCCGATCGTCCTCCTGCTGAGCGCGGTCGCGCCGAACTCGATAACGACCACCGAGAAGATGGGGCGGGCGATGATCCACGTCGCCGCGCGCGGCGCCCCGAAGCGGATCCTCGGAACGCGCGAGATCAACGAACTGGCGAAGTGAGGGGCTCGCGCATCGCACCCACCGCCGGCGGAGGGGCTATCGCCCTTCCTTCTCCCGGTCGATGAGCATCGCGAAGATCAGCGGACAGAGCGGATCGACGTTCCCGAGGACGTCCAGGCGGTAGGTGTCGCGTACGGAAGCGAACGCTTCGTGGATGCGGGCCATCTCCGCCCCCGCGGGGTCGGTCATCGAGAAGTTGTGGTGGATGAGGTTGCCCTTGGCCTCGAGCATCGGCCGCCCGTCGGGGAAGGCGGCGGTCGCGTGGAGCCCTCCGAGCCCGCCCCGCTGTACGTTCACCGCGAGGATCGGAGTGCCGGCCACGTCGCTCAGCGTGGAGACGGCGTTCCCTCCGGCGATGGCCGACGTGAATTGAATCGTGATCATTCCGCGGGGGACCTTTCCGGCGTCGAGGACGGTCCACGAGTAGTTCCGGGTCCCGCCGAAGCTGGGGCCGAGGCTGAATCCGCTCGCCGATTGGCCCAAGCCGCCCAAAAAATTGGACCGCAGCTCCTGGACAACGTCCTCTCGAACGGTGAAGAGGTGGTGCTTCTCCGGATCGAGCACCCGGTAGTTTCGCCCGGCGCTCCCGATCTCGTGTTGCAGCAGGAAGCTGCGCTTGCCCGCTACCCCGAGGACCACGCCAAGCGGCGGTCCCCCTGACGGTGGGGGCGGAGGTGGCGGCGGAAGGCCCGAGGCGGGCGCTCCCGGCGGAGGCGGGGGCGACAGTTGCGGGCCCGCTGGAGCGGCAACGGGGCTGGCTCCCACGCCGGTGGGCTTCCCACATCCGGAACAAAATTGGGCCTCGGCCGGGAGCTCCCGACCGCAGGCAGCGCAATACTGGACGGCCATCGAGAAGGGACGATGTCCCGGGGTTATGGAGTTGTTGTCGCGTCCGGCGTATTCCGCGGTCGGTCGCCGGTCGGGGATTCCGGGGAGGTGGAGTAGCGAACGGTCGGGCTGTCGACGTACTCGAGGACCTTCTCGACCCCCTTTTCGAGCCCGGTCCGGTAGGCCCGAGCGAGCACTTCGGAAGTCGTGGCGGGGTCGAGCGGCGCCGCCAGCTCGATGGTCGTGGTGACCGGGTTCGCGTGCCGGTCGAAGCACACGAGAAAGGCTTCGAACCCGGGGAAGGCGCACTGGAAGAGCTGGAGCTGCAAGCGAACGTCGGGGGGAGTCGGGTCCGCGTGGTAACTCTTCATCTCGTAAAACCGGTTGCGACCGTTCCAATAATCCGGCTGGGCGTACACGCCGACGGCCTCGTTGATCAGGATCAGCCGACTTCGGGGTCGCGGGAGCCCCATGACCTCGCTCTTGCGGAACGCCTGGATCACGCCGTAGATCTGCGCGAGTTCTCGGGCCCGGTCCTCCCCACGGAGGGCCAGGTCGGCATCCGCCAATTGCTCGTCCAGCCGCTCCGCGGCGAGCCGTTGCATCGACGTGAGGGTGGGTCGTCGGGCTTGGCCGTATTCGTGGCTGAAGCGGGAGAGCGTGTCGTCGATCGCCTTGCCGACGGCCATTCCGAGCTCGTCCTTCTCGGTGACCGGGCGCGGAAACGCGGCTCGGACGACCTCGTGCGCGGCCACGGTCCGGATCGTCGTCACGCCGCACCCTCTCTCATCGCACCCACCCGGAGGAAGGCATCAGATCTGCGGAGGACCACCGAGGATAGAACGGCGGGATATGCTCCCTCCTCGTCCAACGGGAAACTCTGACCCCGACCGTCTCGGGCAGGTTCACGTGTCCACCTCAGCGTCTCAAGGTACCGAGCCGGAAGCGAGCGCTCGGCGGCGGGAGCGGCTTGCTTAGACGCCGAAGAAACGCTCGGCGCTGTGCAGCAGCGTGTGGAAGGTCACG
>JASHUP010000161.1 GCA_030039915.1 Thermoplasmata archaeon
GGACTCCCACACGAACTCATCGAACGAGATCCCGAGACGAGAGAGCGACTGGAGCATGCCCTCGAGGATCGTCCGCGCGAGCGCCCGGTGTTCGGTCGGAGCATTCCCCGACTCGATCTGCTGCACCAGGGTGGCCACCTCCTCCCGAGCGTCTGCGTTCTCCTTCAGATACGCACTGACGGCAGGATACGGCCGGCCGCGATGCAGGTCGGGCTTCTCGTTCGGGTCCTCCTGCCCGTCCACGGCCCGACGGATCGATTCGGGCCAGGTCTCCCGAGGCTTCGACCAGATCCAGGTGATCATGGCCGCCTGCCGACCCATGTCGTCCACGTAGTACTGCGTTGTCACAGGCGCGCCGGACGCTCGGAGGATCCGGGCGAAGGTGTCCCCGATAATCCCGTTCCGCACCCGACCGATATGGAACGGACCGGTCGGATTCGCGCTCGTATGCTCGACCACCACGGGTGGTCCGGCCGGCTCTGCGTGGCCGTAGCGGTTGCCTCGACCGAGGACGAGGTCCAGCGTCGCTCGGGCGAGCGAAGAGCCGTCCACGCGGAAGTTGACGTAGGCGCCCTTCGCGGAAATGGAGTGCAGGAGTGGCGACGACGGGACGGCCGCAGCGAGGGCGCTCGCGAGCTCGCTAGGCGAGCGCTTCGCCGCTTGGGCGGTCCGATGACACGGGAACGCGACCTCGCCTTCCGGGCCTTCGTCGAGACTGAGTTGCGAAGCGACCGACTCGGTCGACAGCGGGAGACCGACCGTGGCGCTCGCCGTGACCAGTCCGGCCTGAATGACCTCGAGGAACGGCACCCAGGGGTCCCCGAGCGGGGACGGGGGGGAACTCGACGACGCCACGAATCCACCCCGGTCGAGAAGCGCTTTAGCGGTCCCTCCGTCTTAACCCTTCTCGATGGCGGGTCTGCTCCTCGTACGCTACGGGGAGCTCGCACTCAAATCTCCCCCCGTGCGGCGGGAGTTCGAGAGCGCGCTCCGGCGCAACATCCTGGACCAGTTCGTCCGGGAAGGCCTGCCGGGACGCTTGCGCTCGGACCGTGGCCACCTCTACCTCGAGACCGAGGACGCCGAGCGTGGCGCGAGGCTCGTCCGCCGCGTCTTCGGCGTCACGTCGGTGAGCGTCGTGGAGGACGTGGCGAGCGACCCGGCGGTCATCGCCCCCCGCCTGCTCGAGCTCGCCGACCCGAAGCTCGCCCCGGCCTCGCGGTTCGCCGTGCGCGCGCGTCGGACCGGTCAGCATCCCTTCACGAGTCAGCAACTCGCCGGAGACCTCGGCGCCGCGATCCTCGAGCGATTCGCCGACCGACACCTCAAAGTGGACCTCGGACAGCCCGACGTGGAGCTCTTCGTCGAAGTGCGCGGACCTCGGACCTATCTCTACTTCGACCGCTATCCTGGACCCGGGGGCCTTCCCCTGGGCGTGGCGGGTCGACTCGTGGCCCTCGTGGACGGTCCCCGCGGAGCGTTGGGTGCGTATTTCATGATGAAGCGGGGGTGCCGGGTGGGACTGGTCGTCCTCCCAGAAGGCGAACCGTTCGTCCGGGACGGTCTCCTGCGCTTCGACCCGAGCGCGCGGACCGCCCGATCGGAGCCCGACGTCGGACTGTGGGTCCCGCTCGTTGCGACGATGGCGGAAAGTTCTCACGCCGACGGAGTTGTCTTGCCCATTCCGGTCGAGGAGTACTCCCGGTTCGGAAGCCAGTGGGGAGACCGGGTCCTGTTCTCTCCCACCGTCGGACTGACGGACGAGGAGGTCGATGAGCGGTGGAGGGCCGTGACCGCCCTCGTGTCGTAACGCAACGACCCCTCCCCGGGGAGAGCCGGCCGCCTCCCGCTCCCGCAACCGTCGACCCGGTCCGTCCCGCCGGTCCGATCGGCGTGAAGGAGCCCACTCCCCCGTCCAATCAGGCGATTCTCGATCGGCAGCGCCGATGGTTCGAGGAGCGAGCGAGATTCGACGCACGACGGTCGGACGATGAAGGACCGAAATAGGCGAGGAGCCCTGCCTGTACCGTGAACGCGCCCCCGGTGACGACCGCGCTGGTGGACGCCTTCTGCCCCGCCTTCCCCGCGGATTCTTCCGGGCCGAGGTACCCGGCGGCGAGCTCGGTCGGGGTAGCCCAGGACCTGTGGTCGCTCGCCGCGGATCTTCCGGCGCGGCAACGGGCGGACTTCGCCCGGTTCCTCCGGGTCGTCGAAAACCCGCTCGCAAATCTTCTCTTGACCGGGCGACCGGTTCGGTTCAGCCATCTTGCCCCCGAGGCTCGGGAACGATACCTTCTCGGGTGGGCCGCGAGCCCACTGTCCGTTAAGCGCCGGGGTTTCCAGGCTGCGAAGCGCCTCAGCGGAGCCCTCTACTTCTCCCAGGCCACGGCGGAGGGGACCCACCCCTTGTGGGCCCGTGTGCACTATGCGCCGCCGCCCACAGTCGCCGGCATCCCGGGCCCGTTGGTCGGTCTATCCCCGATCGTCCCCGAGGCCAATCGCGAGTACCCGGCCGATGTCTGCGTGGTCGGTAGCGGTGCGGGAGGAGCGGTCATCGCCGCACGGCTCAGCGAGGCCGGCTACAAGGTCATCGTTCTCGAGGCCGGCGAGTGGTTCCCTGAGCTCGCGTATCCCCGTACAGAGCGCGAGGCGTTCGCTCGTCTCTTTCTCGGTCGGGGGGTCGTTACCACGACCGACGCGGCGATCACGTTCCTCGCCGGCGAGGCGGTCGGGGGGAGCACTGCGATCAACTGGTTGACGTGTCTTCCTCCCCGAGCGGAAGCGCGGGCGGAGTGGGCGGCGGAAGGAGGAATGACCGACGTTCAAACCCCCCAGTTCGACCAATGGTTCGCGGAAGTGGGTCGGCGTCTTGGCGTCTCCACCGCCGAGAGCGATGTGAATCCCTCCAACGAGACGCTCCGCCGGGGCTGCCTCGCCCTCGGCTATCGCCAGGGGCCCGACTGGGACGTGATTCCGCGAAACGCGATCGGGTGCCGGTCGCGCTGTGGTTTCTGCACGTTCGGCTGTCCGTACTCGGCCCGACAATCGACCCTCGTCACCTTCCTGGCCGACGCTCTCCACCGGGGAGCTCGCCTCTTCGCCTCGACGCGAGCCGACCTCATCGAGGTCGAGGGGGGTACGGTGCGGGGGGTCCGAGCAACGTATCGGGCGAACGGGGTCGCTTGCTCGCTCCGGATCCGAGCGCGGACCGTCGTCGTGGCGGGGGGCGCCCTGCAAACTCCCGCGCTATTGCTTCGGTCCGGCCTTCGCTCTCCGGGGGTGGGCCTTGGATTGAGGATCGACCCGACCACGGCGCTCGCGGCCGAGTTCGCGGCTCCGGTGCGCACTTGGGAAGGACCGCATCAGACGATCGGCGTCTACCGGTTTCAGACGATCGACGAGGGAGCCCACGGTCCGTGGATCGAGGTCGCGCCCGCGCACCCGGGACTGGCCGCGATCGCGGTTCCCTGGGCCGGATCGGCCGACTACCGTCGAAAGATGGAGCGATTGGAGTTCACTGCGACTCCGATCGTGCTCGTCCGGGATGTCGGAGAGGGCCGGGTCCTCGCGGACTCCGACGGGCGACCCCAGATCGAGTACCGACTCACTCGTCGGGACCGGGAGAATCTGCTGCGGGGGATGGAGGAGACCGCTCGGATCATGGTGGCTTCGGGAGCGACTCGCCTCCTTTCGCTGCACACGCCGCCGATCGAGGTCGGTGGAGAGGGGCGAGCGTTGACCGCGTCCGACCTCGATCGGTTCCTCCACGCGATCTCCGAGGCCGGCGTCCGCGAGAACTCGATGGCCCTTTTCTCCGCGCATCCGATGGGTTCCGCCCGTGCCGGGCCGGACCCACGGAGGAGCGCCGCGCGCCCTACGGGCGAGGTCCACGGGGTCGACGGCCTTTGGATCGGCGACGGGAGCTTGCTCCCGTCGGCCCCCGGAGCGAACCCGATGATGTCGATCCTCGCCCTCGCATGGCGAACCTCGGATCGCATCGTCGCGTCGCTCGCCGGCCGGTCGGCTCGGGACGTTCCGCCCGCCGGTCAAGTTTAAAAGGGGTCCCCGGGTGGCGCGGCCGGACAAGAGAGCGTTCGATGCCGCAGTTCAAGGTCGAAGGGTCATTCTACGCACGGCGTGGGTACTGGCAGCCGTTCTCGAAGACCCACGAAGCGGAGTCCGCCGAGGTCGCCCGAGAATGGGCGCTTTCCGAGATCGGCGGATGCCATCACGTCAAGCGCTCGGGCATTCGGATTCGGTCCGTCTCCGAGGTACCCGCCGGATGAGCGCGAGCCGGGGCGCGGTCACCGAGCAGCAGGTCCAGGAGGACCTGATGCGCCTCGACGCGTACCGCAGTCAACTGAACGCGCTTCTCCAGCAGCACCAGATCCTTTCCGCCTCCCGGCTCGATCACGTGCGGGCTCGCGAGAGCCTCGAGGGGGTCGACCGAGCGCCGGCCGGGGCCGAACTCCTGCTGCCCCTCGGCGGGGAGACGTTCGTGAGAGGGTCGATCGACCTCGCTTCTCCGGTACTGGTCGGGGTCGGCTCGGGGATCGTGGCCGAGATGGAGCGGCCGAAAGTGGTGGAGCTGCTCGCGGAGAGGCTCGTCCGCATCGAGCAAGCGTTGAGGGACCTCGAGGGTCAGATGGGTACCTTGGACGAACGGATCCAAACGCTCTCTCAGCGACTCGACTCGATCGCCCGGGAGAACGGCGCGCCGAGCGATGTGGGCAGCGATTAAGGCGCGGCTGAGGCGCTCCGACGCGTCTTCGTCTCCACCGACTTCTTCCCCGACGACAACGGCCCCGGCACCGCCTCCCGCTTCCTCTCCCGCATCTTCTCCCTCATCGCCTCCCTCCCCCGAGGCCGGTCCCCCGTCCGGGAACCCGAGCGCCCCATCCGACGACGCACTGTTTGGAGAGGGCTTCCTCGCGCGACGACTCAAGGACGATACCATCCACGAGGTGCTCGACGACCTCGAGATCGTGCTCCTCGAATCGGACGTGGCGATGCCGGTCGTCCAGCGGCTTCAACGAAATCTTCGGCGGGAGCTCGAGGGGAAGAAGCTGCGGCGAGGGGTCGACGCCGAGGAGGCCATTCGGATCAGTCTCGAGCGGTCGTGTCGAGAGATCCTCGCCCGTCCCCCGATCGACCTGGCAAAGACGGTCCGGGAGCATGCGCCGAAACCCTACGTGATCATGTTCGTCGGAGTCAACGGGACCGGCAAGACGACCTCGATCGCCAAGCTTGCCATCTGGCTCCGCAATCAGAAGATCTCCAGCGTCATCGCGGCCGGGGATACGTTCCGGGCCGGTGCGATCGAGCAGCTGCTCGTGCACGGTGAACGGACCGGCGTCCGGGTCGTTCGTCAGCAAGAGGGGAGCGACCCGGCCGCGGTCGCGTTTGACGCGATCGAGCACGCCCGCGCGAAGGGGGTGGACGTCGTACTCGTCGACACGGCCGGGCGACAGCATACCAACGAGAACCTGATCGAGGAAGCGAAGAAGATCCGCCGCGTCGCGGCTCCCTCCCTCACGCTGTTCGTCGGAGACGCGCTGAGCGGGAACGACGTGCTCGAGCAGGCGAAGCTCTTCGACGCTGCCGTCGGCATCGACGGCCTCATTCTCACCAAGCTCGACGCCGACACCAAAGGAGGGGCCGCGCTCAGCGCGACGTTCGTGACGAAAAAACCGATCCTGTTCGTCGGCACGGGGCAGGGGTACGCGGACCTCGTCCCGTTCGACCCCGATTGGATGGTCCGA
>JASHUP010000162.1 GCA_030039915.1 Thermoplasmata archaeon
TCCCCGTCGCTCACCTGGCTGAACTGGTGATACCACTCACCCACTGCGAAGAATACCTCAGGAACGAGGAGGACGAACAGTTCGTCCACGGTCGGCCGCAGTGCCGCCACCGTTTCCGCCGGAGCCACTCCGAGGGCCAGCACCACCCGAACGGGATCCCGGCCGCGGAGAGCCCGAAGCGCGGCCATCACCGACCCCCCCGTGGCCACCCCGTCGTCGACCAGGATGACGGTCCGCCCTCGGATCTCGACGGCGGGGTTTCCGTCTCGGTACTCACGCGCCCGGCGGTCCACCTCCGCGAGTTCCCGAGCGATGGTCGGACCGAGTCTCCGAAGTGTCAGGCCGGCCGCTCGGATCCGGGGTGCATCGAGAAATCGGGTCCCGCCTTCTACTACGGCTCCGAGTCCGTACTCGGGGTTTCCGGGAGCACCGACCTTACGGACGATGAGGACATCGAGCGGAGCTCCGAGGCGTTCCGCGATCTCGAACCCCACCGGCACGCCGCCGCGCGGCAACGCGACGACCACGGGTCGCTCCTCTCGGTACCCCAGCAGCCGCTCGGCGAGACGGACGCCCGCCGTTCTGCGATCGGGGAGGGGAACCAGCTCGGACGACGCCATGGACGTCTACCCGGGCGACTCTGGGCACGCGATTAAGCCCACGGGTAGAGCCCGCTTCACCAATCCGCTTCGTGGGTCGGAACCCGTACCGCTCAGATCGCTTCGAGTCGGGACTCGCGTTCCAGAAACCGACGCGACTCCTGGGTCAACTGCGGTCCGGTATCGATCTCGGAGCCGAGGAGCTGGCGGTCGATCTCGATCATTCGGTTGTACAACCATTCGAACTCGTGGAAGATCAGCGGATCCACCATCTTCGCGCGAATGTCACCGATCATGTCGACCGGATTTCGGAGCGACCAGTAGTACGCGGTGATCCAGCCGCCGAACGCCTCCCAAACGAGGTCATCTTCGAGCACCTTGCGGTGGGTGAGGGTCCCGACGAGCTCGAAGAACGTGATCACTTCGAGGTTCGAGATGTCCTGTTGGGCCGCCTTGATCAGTCGTTCGCTGACGTGCCGTCGAGCGGCTCTCATCCGGGGGCTATCGAACCGCTCCCGGAGGTTCATGACCGCGTTGGCGGAGTTCAGCTTCTGGGCCTGGAGCGTTTGCCAGTACATCAGCAGAAGAGTACCGACGACGAGGACCCAGGTACCGACGAGCGACCAAACCGCGATGTTGAACCAATTGATTGCCATCGGCCGCCCCGGCGTCTCCTCGACTACGCGTCGCCGTACGGCGAATCCTTGCCCGGATGCTCCCCTCGAGCGAACGCCGCCTCGGCTTCTTTCTGCTTGAGGGCCTGCTCGGAACGCGACATCGGAACTCTCATCGCGAGCGACCAGTGATGACCGAACGGGTCGACGAGACGTCCATACCGCTCTCCCCAGTACTGGTTCTCGAGCACCATGGCTACCTTCGCACCGGCGGCCACGGCTCGGTCCCACAGCGCGTCGACGTTCTTCGAATACAGATGCAGAGTGACGGTCGTCGTGCCGATCGAGGACGGGGCCGCGGTCGTCGAATCAGGGAACACGTCCGAGAGGAGCACGATGGTGTCCCCAATCCGCAGCTGTCCGTGGATCAGCTTGCCGTTCGGGGTGACTCGTCGTAGGATCTCCCGCGCACCGAAGGCTTTCTTGTAGAACTCCATGGCCGCGAGGCCACCGTCCACGCTGAGATAGACGGTCACCGTTCCGAAACCGGGAGGAATCGGCGAGGGGGCGGAAGAACGGCGAGTACGGGCGGGTCGTTTCCTGGCCGTTGGGGACATACGAGACTCGGTCTCGGGGACGCCGACCACCTACATAACGGGGTAAGCTAGCGGGCCGGCCCGCGCTCGCCCGTTAGCTCGAGTGGGTCTTGCGAGTGTGGTCGATCAGCGCGGCCGCAGTGGAGAACTGCTGACGGCAGAGCGAACACTTGAGGGGTCGGGGCCGCGCCGCTTCGCCCGGAGCCTTTCCCGCCGATGCGTGCGCTTCTTCTCGGTGCTCGTCGAGCGCCTCCTCCGATCGAAACGTTCGACCGCAGTCGCGGCAGATGGCCTCCACTTCGTCGTACTCTACGTACGGCATCGACTCCGGAGTCACCCCCTCCCCCGCGAGCGCTCCCTGCGCTCGCCGCCGAGCCCCACCACCGTAACACACTCCTACCTAAGAAGGCAGGGGGAGGAGCCCGTCCCCCCGCGGGTCGATGCCTACCTCCACCTCATCGCCCACGGAGATCCCCTGCGCATGACCGAACGCTGCGGGGTCGCTTCGCCGTAGACGAGCGCCGGGCAGGACGAGACCGGGCTCCCGGAGGAGGGGCGCCGATCCGTAGATCGTCGCCGGGTAGGCGAACCGCGGTGCGGTTACCGCGTCCGCAAGCGAAGCCCCGCGGTCGAGGTGGCGGGTCAGCACCTGAACGTTGACCTGAGGCTGGACATCGCCGCCCATCGACCCCAGCAGGAGGAGTCGCGGCCCGGATGCCACCGTCGCCATCAGCGTGTGGAACGTTCGCTTTCCGGGGGCGAGAGCGTTCGGGAGCTCGGGGTCCAGCGAGAAGTAGCTCCCTCGGTTGTTGAGCGTGATGCCTGTGGCGTGAATCAACACCCCCGAGCCGAAACCCATGTAGTTGCTCTGAATGGCACTAATCCCCACATCGCCGTCGAACACGCTGAACGCCGTGGTGTCCGACCGCCCCACGGCTTGGGGGCCGAACGAGTCGCCCTGCTCGTAGACCGCGGACGGTCGCAGGAGCTTTTTTGGAAACGTTACGAAATCCGGGTCGCCGATGTACCGCGCTCGGTACCGGTACGCGGTGGGCATGGTCCGGACAAGCGATCGGACATACTCGCCCTCCGACAGCGAAGCAAGGTCGTCTCGCGCGAGCAGATTGAGCCAGACGAGCTCCGTGGCTCCCTGGCTCGGGGGTGGATTGGTCTCTACGACGTAGCGTCGGTACCGCACTCCCCACGGACGGGCGCACGACGGTTGGAACGACTCGAAATCGTGAGGGTCGAGGAGTCCTCCCTTGGCGCGGAGGTCATGGCAGATCTCACGCGCGAGACGCCCGTGATAGTAGCCGTGACCGCCGTCCACCGAGATCCGTCGCAGGGTTCGCGCCAGCTCCGGCTGGCGGAAGTTGCGACCGGGCCGGACGGAGCCGTAAACCGCCCGGAAGTCGTGGTCGGCCCATCCGGTGGAGCGGGCGGCCCGGGCAAGACTCGGGCTCGCCGGGAACCCCTCGGAGGCGAGGCGGATCGCCGGCTCCAGTAGTTCTCTCCACCGAAAGTGGGCGTGTGCTTTCAGTAGGGGCCATGCGGCGACCAAGCCCGGGACCGTGATGGCGGAGAGCGGCCCTCGGGTCGGGATGTGGCGGGACCGAAGTCGCCGGAACCGATCGACGGCCACGCGGCGCCCCGCCGGGCCGCTCGAGTTTATCGACCAGGACCGACCGTCTCGGATGACCGCGAAGAAATCGGAGCCGAGACCGTTCATGTGCGGTTGGACGACGGGAAGTGCGGCACTGACCGCGAGTGCGGCGTCGAACGCGTTGCCACCGGAGTGCAGCATCGCAAGACCGACCGCCGTGCTCAAGGGGTGCGCTGACGCCACCGCGAAGCGGGACCGACCTCCCGGGTCGGAGACGGCCGAACGAAGTTTGGTCCTCGTCACGGTTGCTGTCGATGCCGCCCGGAATGAGTTACACCGAAGGGCCGTTCTAGGACTTCCTCTTCCGCGACTTCGGTCGACGAGCCGCCGCAGGGCCGAACGCTTCGAGGCAGACACCGTTCGGGTCGCTCACGTAGACAAGGCGGAACCGCCCGTCGACAAAGTCGA
>JASHUP010000163.1 GCA_030039915.1 Thermoplasmata archaeon
GCACCCGGCCGGCTCGAGGAGGGCGCCCGAATCCCAGTCGACCTTCGCGTCGAGTCGGAGCACCGCCTTCCGCTCCACGTTCTCGCGGGGCACCCGGAACGTGTCGGCGAACCCTCCCGGGTCGATGTTCGTCTTCGAGTACGTCGGGCAGAAGGTGTAGTCGCCGCGGGCGCAGACCTCGCAGGCGTAGCACGGAACATGGTGGTGGACGAAGACCCGGTCGCCAACGCGGAGATCACGGACTCCCTCGCCCAGGCGGGCGATCCGCCCGACGGGTTCGTGGCCGAGGATCCCGGCGCTGCGGTAGTTGCCCCGAAGCTTCTCGAGATCGGTCCCGCAGACCCCGCATGCGGCGAGCGTGACCGTGACCTCGCCCGGGCCCGGGACGGGCTCGGGCCGCTCCTCGAGGACGACCGACCCGGGTCCTGCGAACCGGCCGAACCTCATGCCGTCCCGTGGGCTGCTTTGAGCGCCGCCTCGAGGATCTCCATGGCCTCGTCGATCTCCTCGCGGCGGACGATGAGCGGCGGAATGTAGCGGATCGACGACCGGCCGCAGCCGAGGAGGATGAGGCCGCGCTTGTAGCACTCCTCGATGACGCGGTCCCGGAACGCCACCGCGGGCTCCTTCGTCTTGCGGTCCTTCACGAACTCGGTCGCCGTCATCAGGCCGAGACCCCGAACGTCGCCGATCTCCTCGAACTTCGACTGGAGTTCCCGCAGGCGACCGAGGAGGTATGCTCCCTGGTCGCGGGCGTTGTCGAGCAGGTGCTCTTTCTCGATCACGTCGATCGTCGCGAGCGACGCGGCGACGGCCGCCACGTTCCCGCCGAACGTGTTCGAGTGGGCGCCCGGGGTCGTGAAATCGAGTTCCTCGCGGAACGCGATCGCGCCGAGGGGGAAGCCGCCTCCCAACGCCTTGGCCATCGTCGTGATGTCGGGCGTGACGCCGGTGTGCTCGATCGCGAACCACTTCCCGGTCCGCCCCATCCCGGCCTGGACCTCGTCGTCGATCAGGAGGATCTTGTACTCGTCGAGGATCGCCTTCAGCGCGGCGTGCCATCCCTTCGGCGGAACGACGTACCCTCCTTCCCCCATCACCGGCTCGGCCAGAAAGGCCGCCACGTCGTCCGGCGGAATCGAGGTCTGGAAGTAGATCTCCTTCAGGACCTTCGCGCAATAGAGGTCGCAGCTCGGATACTCGAGTTTGTACGGACAGCGGTAGCAGTTGTACGAGGGGATGTGGTGACCGCCTCCGACATACGATCCGAAGCGCGCCCGCTGGACGGGTTTCGAGGTCGTCATCGTGAGCGATCCCATCGTCCGACCGTGGAACGCTCCGAGCAGACCGACCACGATGGGCCGCTGGCGGTTCCAGCGAGCCATCTTGAGCGCCGCCTCGGCGCTCTCCGTTCCGCTGTTGGTGAAGAAGACCTTCTTCGCGTACGCGCCGGGCGTGATCTGGACGAGTTTCTCGCCGAGCAACGTCTGGTTCTCGTAGTAGAAGTCGGTCCCCGCGAAGTGGGTCAGCTTGCCGACCTGTTCCCGCACGGCTCGGACGACCTCGGGATGCGAGTAGCCCACCGCCTGGACGGCGACCCCGGAGGCGAAATCGAGCAGCCGGTTACCGTCCACGTCGGTGATCCAGACTCCGTCCCCCGACGCCGCAACGATCGGCGATGCCTTCGTGCTCGTCATCAGGTAGCGTCGGTCGCGAGCGATGACCTTCTTCGCGTTCGGGCCCGGGATCGCGGTGCGCAACGCCACGCCCCGCTTCGGCCGACCGGACGGTGCCGTGGGGGACGACGGAACAGGGGAGGAGGTACTCTCGCTCATGGAACTCGGAGCGCGAAGGCCGGCACGAGGGTAAAATGTTCGCGGTAGGCCGGGTTGACGTAGCTCGTCCTTTGGAACGTTTGCTTTTATGCCGCGGTTCCGGGTCGCACCACCGAAATGGCACCATCGGACGGCGAGACCGGTGGGTCGTTCGAGGAGGAAGCCGAGGCGATCCGGGAGGTCGTCCCGGAGCGCGCCGTGCTCACCGAACTCGCCCGAGGGTTCCTATTGGTGCACGAGTCCGACCGGAACCAGGCCCTTCAATTCGCGACCACGTTCCTCAAGGAGTATACGGGACGATCGAACCCGGCCAGCGTGGAATCGGTCCACCGGGTTACGATGGCGAGGCTTTCGCTCGGCCGCTTCCCGCAGGGCGCGGTCGAACGTCTCGACCCGTAGCGCCCCCGCGTCGAGACGGCTCGTTGCGTCCGGCGGGTCCACGATTACGGACCCGGAGATACGCCGCGAAGTCGGTCGGAAACGTTCGGCGGGTCAAACAGAGGCGGACTCCCGAGGCGTCGCCAAAGAAGGACCCGGGGCAGACGAGGACGGAGGCGCGCAGGGCTCGGTGGGCGAGACGGTCGCCCGCGTCGGCTGTCCCCGGTCGGTCGAACGCGAGCGGCGCTCGAGGGGGAAGGCACCGAGGGAGGGCGGCCCGCAACGTCGCGACGTTGCGATCGAGGATGCGTCGGACGCGCGCCCGAGTACGCTCGCGGTCGTGCAGGGCCCGGGTAGCGCCGGCAACGGCGAACGGGCTCAGGTGGTTCGCCGCCAGACCGTGGAACCGCGAGAAACTCCGGGCCTCCTCCTCGGGCGTGACCAGGAATCCGACTCGGAGGCCGTCCCCGGCGTAGAATTTCGTGAAGGACCCGGTGGCCCAGAGTCGGGGGAGGCCCGTTCCGACGAGCGAGGGGGTGGCGGCGAACTCTCGGAACGTCTCGTCCACGAGCACCGACCGGGCCCCGGACGCCCACTCGAGGAACCGGCTCCGATCCCACAGATTCCCCTCGGGATTGCGGGGCTGCGACAGGACCGCGATCGACGCGGGGCCGAGCGAATCCGTGAGCCGGAACCCCGCCTCCCGTGCCACGTCGAAGAGCGGCGGGTACTCCGGGTAGCAGACCCGACACTTCGCGGCGCCGCCTCGGTCACGCTCCCGAGCGAGATAGAACACGGCCAGGGCGTTCGCCGCGCTCGCCCCCGTCGTAAGGAACACCCGACCGATGTCCACGTCCAGGTCCTCCGCGATCCGACGTCGAAGTTCGTCCTCATCGGCTCCCCGCACCTCGGCGGGTGAGGGTGCGGGGGCCGGAATGGAGCCGCGCATCCCACTCTGACCGAGGTTGTACCGGCAATCGTCGTGGGAGTCGATCCATTCGGCGAGCGGAAACGACATCGCTTCCGCTAGCGGGGCCGGCATAAACCGTATCCTTGGGGAAGGCGCCGGGCGGTCGGAATCGCGGACTGTGTCCCCGGTAGGCTTCCAGTGCAGGGGAAGCCTCTTAGGTCGAGTCGTCGGCTCGTGGCCGATGGCGCGGTCGAGCTCCCCTCCGTCGGTCGTGGTCGGACCGAACGGACGCATCGTCTCGTTATCGGCCGCATGGTTCTCGGACGGGGCTCGGCGTCGCACGGAGGCTCGAAGGGCGGGCCGATGTGTCGAGTGCGGGAAGGGCCTCGCCGGCCACCGGACGCCGTACTGTTCCCGCACGTGCCGGTGGAAGTTTCACGGACACTACTTCTGGGACTCCGCCCGCTCCTACGTGATGCTCCGGGATCGATACACGTGTCAGATCTGCCACGGTCGTCGGAGGGCCCGCCAGCTCGACGTCGACCACATCGTCGAGATCGCCGCGGGCGGAGCCGCCCTCGAGTACTCGAACCTGCAGACCGTCTGCCGCGACTGTCACCGCCTGAAGACGCTCCAGTTCCTCTCGCAGCGTCGGACGCTGGATGCCTTCGGTACTGCGGCCGAAGCGAGAGCTCATCTGGGCTCGGTCCTCCCGACGGCCGAGTGAACCCGATGAAGGTCGGCATCCTCGGAAGTGGCGACGTCGCGACCTCGCTCGGCACCGGCTTTGTCTCCCTCGGGCACGAGGTCCGGCTCGGGAGCCGGAGTCCGAATCAGCCCAAAGCCGTCGCCTGGGCTCAGACGACGCAGGGCAAAGGCTCGACGGGGACGTTCGCCGACGCCGCGAAATTCGGGGAGGTCGTCGTGCTCGCGACGCTCGGGGTGGCGACCCAGGACGCGATCCGCCTCGCCGGGCCGAGCCACTTTGACGGCAAGGTCGTGATCGACGCGACCAATCCGCTCCTGTTCTCGGCCCAGGGCCCACCGGGGCTCGCGTTGGGTCACACCACCTCCGCGGGCGAGGAGAACCAGAAGGCGCTCCCCAACGCCCGCGTCGTGAAGGCGTTCAACATCGTGGGCAACGCGCACTTCTTTCGGCCCACGTTCCCGAACGGCCCGCCGGATATGTACCTCTGCGGAAACGACGCGGCCGCCAAGAAGCAAGTCGAGAAGATCCTCCACGACTTGGGCTGGTCGTCCGTGATCGACATCGGCGGGATCGAAGGATCGCGAGAACTCGAGTCGCTCTGCATCCTCTGGGTGAAGTCGGCCATGGCCCTCGGGACGTGGGACATCGCCTTCCGACTGCTGAGAAAGTAACGAGACGGCGCGGCTCGTTTCACGCCAACGGGGGGAGCGAGCGCTCCAACTCCTCGACCGAGAACGATAGTCCCGTGCCGGTGAGATACAGCAGTACCCGTTCTCCCGGTCGGATCGCCCCGCCGGCGACCAGCTTCGGGAGTCCGGCGTACGAGGCGGCCGCTTCGGGGGAGGCGGAGATTCCGTGCTCGGCCGCGAGGGAACGCATCGCACGCACGATCTCCCGGTCGTCCACGGTGACGCCGCCGCCGTGGGTCTCGCGGACGGCCTCGAGGATGCGTTCCGAGGCGAACGGAGCGGGAACGAGGAGTCCCGGCGCGAGCGTCGTGGGCTCGGTCCACGGGGTGACCTTCGGGGCTCCGGCCCCCAGAGCCCGGACCACCGGAGCACATCCTTCGGGCTGTACGGCGTAGAGCCGGGGGGCTTGCTCGAGTAGACCGAGGGTGTGGAGCTCGCGGAACGCCTTCGCCATGCCGACCAGACCCGTGCCGCCCCCGGTCGGGTACACGATCGCGTCCGGGAGCTCCCCGGGGCCGCTTTGCTCAACGATCTCGAAGCCCATCGTCTTCTTTCCCTCGACCCGGTACGGCTCGCGAAGCGTGGACATCTCGAACGACCCGCGACCCTTCTCTCGCGCCCGGGCCGACTCGCCCGCCTCCCGGATGGTCCCGGGGACCTCCACCACTTCCGCACCGAACGACCGCGCCGCGGCCTTGATCGCGGAAGGGGTCCGCTCGGGGAGATACACCCGGGCTGCGAGACGCGCGCGGGCTGCGTAGGCCGAGAGCGCGGTCCCGGCGTTCCCCGCGCTCGGAACGAAGAGCGTCCGCAACCCTAGCTCGCGCGCCCGCGAAACCGCGACGGCCATCCCCCGGGCCTTGAACGAACCCGTCGGCATCGTCCCGTCGTCCTTCGCCATGACCCGGCAACCCGGCGCGCTGGCAATCTCGCCAAGGTCGAGTATGGGTGAGAACCCCTCTCCGAGGGTCGCGATACTCTCAGTCGATTGTACCGGAAGTAATTCCCGGTATCTCCAGAGGGTGGGGGAGCGGTTCGCGAGCCCCTTCCACCAGCTCTTCCCGTCCCAGTCGGCGAGGTCGTAGACCGCGAAGAGGGTGTGACCGCAGGTAGGGCAGGTGCCGACGACCTTTCCCGGATCGACCGAGGCGCAGCACGCCCGACACTCGAGGCTGCTGAGGCGCGAGCCCGTCGCCATGCTCTCCGAGGTCGACGAGCCCTCGTGCGTCTTACGCGTGTCGACCGGGGCGGTCGACCGCATCCCGGAGTTGAACGCCGTCTCCGAGCGTGTACCCCGGGCCTACTTCGAAGGAGTGAGGGGGGACGCGCAGGCCGGACAGAACTTCGAGCCGGGCGGAGCGGTCGCTTGACAGGCGGGACAAACGAGGCCCTTCCGAGGCGGTCGAGGAAGCCGGCGCAAGGTGACCGCGATCAGGTACACGCCGACCGTGAGCGCGATCAGCAGACCGAACACCACGACCCCGGCGATCAGGGCATAGAACTCGATCGGCCCGAAGGCGGAGAGGTTGAATCCGGAATTGTTCCCGTTGGAGGACGAATGATTGTTCCCGTTACCGTTTCCACTGTTTCCGTTCACGCTGAACGATTGCGAGTTGGAGGTGTGGTTTCCCACGGCGTCCGTGACGGTGACGCTGACCGAGTACTGACCGGTTGACCCGAGGGAACATTGCCAGCTCGAGACGTTGCCCGGCGGAGTACAGCTGCCGGGGATGTTGTTCCAGGAGTAGGAGTAGGGGGGAGTTCCGCCCGAGACCGAGACGCTGACGGTGAAGGGCGAGCCCTGGGTCGCGGGGTCCGGGCTCACGGTGAGACTCGAGATGGTGAGCGGCGGCGCAGCGCCCGGGGAATCCACGACCCCGACGAGGACCGAGAGGGGACGATGGGCCGGATTGCCCACGCTCCCCACTACGAACGCTGCGCCGAGGAGCAGTACGACGATGACGCCAACGCCGAGTTTCGACGCGATCCGCGCGTCGAAGCGACCCCAGAACATCGCTCCCATGCCGGATTTCTTGCGTGAGGAGGGTATTAATGGCCCTCGGCGAGTGGAATTGACTCGGCTCTCCGCCGGGTGCGCGACCGCCGATGGTGCGCCCCCGTCCCCTCGGGATCGAGATCGGGACCCGCGGGAATCGATACAATCCATCGCGATATGGCGCTCACCCAGGAGGCGCCCTTGCGGATCGAAGGAAGTGAGCGAACACCGCTCCCGGGAGCCCGACGGGTTGGCGCGATCGAGCCGACCGAACGGGCCGTGGTCACACTCCTCGTGCGCCGACGCCCCGACGCTCCCCCCTTACCGGACGTAGCCGCGATGGGACACCTCCGGCCCCAGCAGCGGAGCTACCTGACCCGAGAGGAGTTCGCCCGGCGGCACGGGACCCACCCCGAGGACCTCGACCGGGTCGTGGCCTTCGCGGTCGCTCACGGCCTCACGGTCCGGCAGAGCGTCGCGGGGGCTCGCTCGGTTCAGCTCGAGGGCCCCGTTCTCGACCTCGCCCGGCTCTTCGGCGCGACGGTCGAGCGATGGAGCTCGGTGTCGGCCACGTACCGAGGTCGCAGCGGTCCGATCCGGCTTCCCGACGATCTTCGGGATGTGGTGGTGGGTGTCTTCGGATTGGACGACCGTCCCCAGGCGCGTCCGCACTTTCGACGTCACAAGACTCCCTCCCCTTCGGACGTCGCCTACTCGCCGCCGACGGTGGCCGCCGCCTACGAATTTCCGGCGGGATTGGATGGTTCGGGGGAGACCATCGGAGTGCTCGAGTTCGGAGGTGGATTCTCGTCGTCGGACCTCTCGAGCTATTTTGCCGGAGTGGGCGTCCGCCCCCCCGCGGTGACCGTGGTCTCCGTGGACGGAGCGACGAATGCTCCCACCGGAGACCCCGACGGCCCGGACGGAGAGGTGGAACTGGATATCGAGGTCGCCGGCTCGATCGCTCCTGGGGCGAACCTGGTGATCTACTTCGCGCCGAACACCGACCAGGGGTTCATCGACGCGATGAATGC
>JASHUP010000164.1 GCA_030039915.1 Thermoplasmata archaeon
GTATTCTGAGAGGACGACGAGGCGGGTCGGAGTTCGAAGTAGACCCCGGTCCCACCGACCGCCACCGCCGCCGTCAGCAGAACAGCGACGACCAGGAGCGTGAGGGAGACCTGTCGACGGGGGACGGGGGTGGGATCTGAGCTGGGTTTTGGTTCCGAGCCATTCAATGACATTGGACTTCAGTCAAACAGCTTTTAACATAAGCTTTGCTGGGAATCCACCTCGGCTGCGACCTCCGACGGGGCGAGAAAGGACCGACCCATCGGGCCGGGTTCCCTCCGCCGTCTTCCCCGGCAAAGTGCGGGACTTCCTTGGGGGTTCCCGGCGGCCAGGGTGGGTCGTCAGGGACCGGCGAGCCCGGGATCTTTTCCACGAACTCGGATAGCTCGAAGCGATGCCGCCGCTCCGGGATAGCCTCCCACGAGTCCGATCGTGGGTAATGTCGCGCGCCGCTCGGCTGCGACCGTGATAAAACGCGCTTGGCAGCGTGGGAAAGACGCTTTTAACCGTGGGAACTAGGTCGGACCATGTCGGGGCCGGATCCCGCGCCCGGCGTCGGTCTTCACGGAGTCCGACGGAGTGGCTCGGTCACCGAACTGCAGTTTCTCTACACGTGCGCCACGACCGAGCCGACCCAACTTCGGCCGATCGCGGACGAGCTGGGTCTCACGGTTCAGGCGGTGTCCCACGTGTACCGTGGCCTGCGACAGCGCGGGCTCGTCGAGATTCGCGAGGGACGATACCGGCCCACCATCCAGGGAGTGGCTTGGCTTCACGCGGGGCTCACAGGGATCGCGGAGGACGTCCGAGATCGGCTGGCGCACCTCAACGTCGTTCGGTCGACCCGAGCGATTGCCGCGAGTCGGATTGCCCCGGGGAGCCCCGTGTCTCTCGAACTCGTCAACGGCTTGCTCTCGGCCCGGCCGGGCGGGTCCAGCCCCTCGCACGGGATCGCGAGGGCCGGCGCGGCCCAGGGCGGACTGGTCGAGGTCGAGAATCTGGAGGGAATCGTCCCGATTGAATCCGCCCGGATCTCTGTTCGAACCATTCGGGACGAGGATATTCAAGACCCACGGATCGTCGCTCAAATTCGATCGTCGATTCCCGGACCGGCCGCATTAGTCGCCGCGGACGGGCTCGAGGCGTTCACGTTGGTGCAACGGGCCTGGTCCGGATCCGTAGTTCGCTTCGGTGTCGCGGCCGCGTCGGTCGACGCGGCACGTGTCGGAGTTCCCGTTGTCGTCTTCGTGCTCCAACGAGACCTCCCTCGGCTGCTGGCGCGATGGGCGGATGCGCGGGCGCCGTCGGTCGACGTGCGACCGCTCGGCGGAGGTCGGTCGACTCCGGCCGTCGCTTCGGCGCGACCGAGTCCCCGTCCTCGACGAAAAAGGCTATCTCATCCTAAACTCCCGGTCCCGGCGGAGGGAGCATAGGCTAATCTGGCAGACCAGCGGGCTCCAGTCAGGGCGACCAACGGTCTCCCTGGGAAAAGGGTCTGCGGAGGGGCGTTCCGCCCCCGTGACGATTGACTGGAGCGCGCGGAGAGACCCGCATATCGGGGTTCAAATCCCCGTGCTCCCACCTCTCTCCGAGCGTCGTCACGAGGCCCTGACCACCGTCCGGCGCGAACCTCGCCGGTAAGAGCCGTTATTTAACGCGGTCCCGGTCGGGTGCACGAGCTCGCATCGATGCCGCTAGAGTACACCGGAGTCCGCGTCCGCAACCTTTCGCGGGCCGTCCGTTTCTTCACGGAGGGATTGGGACTCAGGCTCGGTCCCGCCGGCCGAATGGCCGCGGGCGGCCAGTGGCAAGAGCTGCACGACCCCGAGACGAAGGCGATTCTCGAGCTCAACTACTACCCCGGAGACCCGCCGTACCGAACCGGGGACGAGCTCGACCACCTCGGCTTCCGCGTCACCGACCTCGACCGGGTCGTCGAGCGGCTGGTCGCGCTCGGGGCCCGCGTCGAAATCCCTCCGTTCGAGGAGGGAGAGATGCGCCTGGTCTTCCTTTCGGACCCCGACGGCATCTGGGTCGAGCTCTACGAACGTCGCACGGGGGAGGAACCGCCGACCTCCCGGCCCGGAAGCTGACGAGCGCGCTCGAGCGACGGGGATAAGAAGCGGGGCCCGCCATTCACCGCCGGTTGTCCGTGGACCCCGAGAACGCGCCGTCGACGCCCCCGACCGTACCACCGGCCGTTCCGAAGGCGGCGTACTCCCTCACCCTCAGCTCCGGTGCGGTCTTCGCCGCGAGCCTCGCGACCCAGCTGATCGGCTTTTTCGCGAGCATCGCGTTCTACAAGACCATCGGCCTATCGATGGAGGGTCGAGCCCTCCTCGGAACCGCCCAGCTGTTCCTGCTGATCGGCTCGTCGATCAACGGAGTGGGAGACCTGCGGCTCGGCACGGCCTACACCTACTTCCTCGCCCGAGGAAAAGCGCCGACCGACAACACCTCCGCCTACCTGTTCGTGCGGATGCTGATGGTGGCTGCAGCGGGTCTGATCCTGTTCGTGATCGCGCCGATCTCGATCGACGGTTCGCAGATCGCGTCCGGCGGTCCCGAGATCCTCTCCATCGGCATCTTCCTCGCGCTTCCGCTGTTGTGGTCGTTCTCGACCGTCTACAATGCGCTCTACATCGGTCTCGGCGACTCGGTGAAGGCGCAGTATCCGTCGCTCGTGGAGGCGATCGCCCGGCTGCCCGCGATCATCATCGTCGCGCTCTACTTTCCGACGATCCTCGGAATCACGGCCGCGTATGCGATCGGAGCGACCGCTTCGACGCTGTACTGTCTCCCGGCCATCCTTCGCCTGCTCCGCCGGTTCCGCTGGTCCGAGGCGGTTCAGATGTTCCGATTTTCCTGGCCCCTCATGGGCAGCCTGATGCTGAGCTACATGGTCACCAACATGATCCCGCTCATCGTCAACGCGTTCCTCGGCGCCATCGCGCTCTCGATCTTCCTCGCCGCGAACGGCTGGCGGATCCTGGCCCTGTCCCTTCCGGCGGCGGTGACCACGCCCCTCTTCCCGTACCTCGCGGGCCTCCACCGGAAGGAGGAGTACGAGCGGATACGGCGAGGGACGTGGCAGGCGTTACGGTACTCGGC
>JASHUP010000165.1 GCA_030039915.1 Thermoplasmata archaeon
CGTACGACGCGGTCGACGTGATCGTGTCGGCCAACAACGCACACGGCCTGCTCAGCATCAACTACGACACCTTGACGGTTGTCTACAACTCCGCCACGGTCGTGGCCGGCGGTACCCCGAGCACGGCGTGGGGGACCCCCACAATCGACGGCCAGGCGATTGGGACGGGCATTTCGGGAGCCGGTGGGGTTTATAAATCGATTCAGTGGGCCCAAATCCCGGCCGTCGTCTTTGGTGCTAGTCTGAGCAGTGTCTGGAAGGCCGGGCCTACGGAGATTAGCACGGGCACCCCGACTGAGGCCGTGGACACAGTCGCTGCCTTGGGCACAGGGGGCGTCCTCCCGACGGGAGACGTTGCATGCGGCGTGTCTTCGACGACCTCGGCTCCGACCACGTTCGACGACATCTGCGATGGCACTGCGCCTGCCTTGGTAGGCGGCATGGGAACAGCCTCGGGAACCCCGTGTGGGTTCCTCGTCTGCGCGGGCGGATCGGGCGCGGGGACCACGACTAATGACTACGGCGCGGCAATTTCGACCGTTGCCCGGTCGGATGGTAGTGGAACAACCCAAGCGTTCGAGGCACGGCTTATCGACGCGGCGAGCAGTGGTGGAGTGCTCACGGGTTGGGCATCCCAGACTACGTTGAATTCTGTGGGGACCGGAGGGTTCACCGGTTGTGGCAACAACAACCTGATCTCCGACTGCGGGTTCATCTCTACCCTCACCGGCAACGGTAACCCGGCGGTAATCACTGCAGTCGCTGGCGCCGACGACTCGATTGGCTACGCATCGGACGGACTCGCGCGGGCCGCGGGATCGGGGGTATCGCTCATCGCGTATACTGGTGTGGGCCAGAGCGCCTCGACGGACAACGCCAAGGCTGCGTGGTTCGGCGGAGTCTTGCCCACAACGGGAAGCTCCGGCACCATCGCGCTGGGTATCAACGCCCCAACCGTCAGCAGCGACTACGCCACCGGCTACCTCGGCTGGCGCCCCTTCGACCTGATCACCCTGCAGCCGCCCAGCGGACTTGTGGAGAACTTCCTCACCTTCGTGCTGCAGACCGGGGTCAACACCGAGCTTGCCACCGTGGCGCAAGAGGTGAGCCTTTACTCGGTCTAATTGGGCGAGTGTCGTAGAGGAGGACTAACCCTTTCCTGCCCCGGGGGAAACCCCGGGGTCCACTGTTTTTCCTCACCGGTGAAGAGGTAGGTCATTCTTCCCCGGACTGGACGCTCGCAGATGACCTGAAGGTACCTCCCGTCGGCGACTCGCCCTGACGGATCTCGACCCATTGAGGTGACGTCTCGCGACGACCTCGACGCCGGGTGGATACGAGGAGGCGTTGGGCCTCAGCCTCATGAATGATAGTCTCGTATCCTTCGGCCGACACCTCGATCGCGGGTATCTTGGCGTCCGACAGCCAAACCAGAAGATACTCGCGATTCGCAGGGGGGGCGGCCTTGCGAGAGATAAGCGTCAGCGCAAGATCCGAATCCCTCCAGGAAATCCCCCGAACCTCCCCGTTCCGCAGGAAGAGTTCAACACCATCCTTCCGCAAAACTGCTTGCTCGATCGAATGCAACTCATCTCGGCGGAGGAGCAAGTGCTGAATGATTGATAGAACGATGAGCACGGTACCGAAAATTCCGAGGGCGAGACCAACCACAACGGCATTCGTGAGCCAAGCGGCCACGCCCGCAGCGGCAGTGACCGCTCCGAGCCCACCCATAACGAGCCGACCGATCCGGGCGGGCCGTTCCAATCGATGCGACAGCTGCGCTGCATCATCTCCGGTTCGAAGGAGGGATGTCCCGCCTTCCAAGTCGGGCGATGGTGTAGCCTCCAAAACGGGAACCCTCACAGCCCTGACTCGATTCCGATTTGTCTCATCGACTTAATGACGGCGTCTCTCCGTAGTTCTAGAAGTCTCCGGCGTCCACCATAGGGGGCGAGGCACGAGGGGGTGTCCGCGAGCGACCTGCAGCGGTTCGATTTCCCTCACCGGGTCGGGCGCCCCTCCTGCGTGAAGTGAGAGTGGCAGATACCTCGCGCTGGGAGGTACTTGCCTGAGTTTCTGATTCAGGAGCGACTTCGTCGGGATAATCAATGGCCGAGGATGACGGCGACGGGTCCGGCGTACCCCGAACTTGGGACGGAAAGGGTGACGGAGATGTTCCCGGTTTCACCGGGCGGGATACTTAGAGGTAGATTCGACTGCAGGACAGCGAAACCCGAAGTGTTGGTCGCGACAGTTCCCACGCTCAGCGTTCCGCAGAAAAGCTCGCAATTGATGAATGTCAGAATCACGGTGAGCGGTGCTGATGCGGTCGCGTTGAGCCCCGGAATCGAGGTCATTAGGTAGTCGCCGAGAAACCATTCGACCGCGGAGATCCGCAATTCAAACGGATGCAGCGGGCCCCCTGCACGCTCGGCATAGGCGTATAGCCCTACGTCAAGGACGATTAGCGCGACGAGAAGGGCTACCGCGGCCAGAACAAAGTGGGATAACCATAGTTTCCGTCGGTTTAGGTAGGCTCCGAAGGCCCCCATACCAGTACATAGCTGGCGCAGTTCCGCTTTATGAATCTAAGGTTCCAGTCGGCGAATTCTCGAAAGGGTAAGTTCGGTGGGTAGGACTGAATCCCCAGTCCGCCGAGCTCGCGTAATTCACACTCCCGACCCGCATTCTGGGACGTGCCGCTGTCAGAGCCTGGGAAGTGAAGCTGCCTTCATCGGACGGGAAGAGGTCTTGTACGGCTAAGGGACGAAGTCTGTTAGGATGGACGGCGAGAGCGCCCCGACCACATCCGAAGCCCTGATGATTCCGGCGACGCCGTTCGTCACGCCCAAGACGGTCGACACGTTTGACCAGCGCTACGCGAACCGCATCATGATCCTGCTCGCGGGAGTGGTGCTCGTTGTCCTCTACATCGAGGGGATGCTGACGCCATCCCTTCCCACCATCCAGTCCGACTTTGGCGTCGACACCGGTCAGGTCACCCTCATCATCTCCGCGTACGCCGCCGCCGGGGTCGCGCTCAGTCCGGTGATCGGCAAACTCGGTGACATCTACGGGAAGCGGAAGGTGATGATCATCGTGATGTTCACCTACGCCGCGGCGGTCACCGTCACCGGGTTCTCGCCGACATTCGCGTTCATGGTCGGCGCCCGAACGGTCCAAGGGGTGGGCCTCACGATCATGCCGCTCGGGATGTCGCTCATGCGAGAGGAGTTCCCGAAGGAGATGGTCCCGAGGGCTCAGGGGATCCTGAGCGCGATGTTCGGGATCGGCTTCGCGGTGAGCCTTCCGCTCGGCTCCTGGGTCTCCCAGAACTACGGATGGCGATGGACGTACCACTCGGCGGTCCCGTTCGTGATCCTGATGGCGGTCCTGCTCTTCCTGCTCGTCAAGGAGTCGCCGTATCGCCGCCCGCACACTCCGGTCGACTACCTGGGGGCCGCGTTCCTCGGCCTCGGACTGGCGGGCATCGTGGCCGCGCTCTCCCAGGGCGAGTATTGGGGCTGGACCTCGCCCCTCACCCTCGGCTTCGCGATCCTCGGAGCGGCGATGTTCGTGCCGTTCGCCTTCGTCGAACGCCGTCTCTCCCGGACGAAGCGCGAGCCGATCGTGGACGCCCACCTCCTGGCCGAGCGGAACGTCACGGTGACGAACATCGTCCTCACGGTCGCCGGGCTCGGGATGTACCTCGCCCTGTTCACGCTCATCTACCAGTTCGAGTACCCCGGCGCGTCCGGCGGCTACAACTCGGGCTGCAGTTCGCTGCTCCACTGCAGCTTCCCGATCTTCCAGGCGGGGATCGACATCCTCCCGCTCGCGGTCGGGAT
>JASHUP010000015.1 GCA_030039915.1 Thermoplasmata archaeon
CGTCGATCAACGCGATCGGCCGACAGCGCCTCGAATTGTACATCACCTCAACGCAGGTCGTGGTGCTGTTCGTGGCGGTCTTCCTGCTCATGCCCTCGTGGGGCCCGCTCCACCTCAGCAACGGACTCATCGCCGGCTCGATCGCCGTCCTGGCGTCCTCGATCGCGGCGCTCGCCCTCAACACGTACTTCATGGAGACTCTGATTCGAGTCCACATCCAGCCGCGCTCGATCCTCGGGATCGTGATCAGCGCTGCCGGCGGGTTCTTCGTGATGTCGCAGTTCAACCACTTCCTGCCGCACAACCGGTACTCTCAGCTCGCCCTGGGCGTCATCCTCGGGTTCGTGGTCTATTTCGCGCTGCTCATCGCGATCGGCGAACTCACCCGGCAGGACGTCCGCCAGATCGGTTCTTCGATCGGATTTCCTCCTTGGTTCTACAACGCGATAGCTCGCATCTGCTGGCGCGAGAGCGCGCCCGGACTCCTCCCCATCGACCTCTCGCGAGCGCGAGGCCTCCGTCCGACCGAGCTCCCCGAGACGTTCGTCGGCGCAACCGAGCTGCCGCAAATGACGCCGCTTCCGGACGAACCCCCTCCCGAGAAGCCCTGAACCGAGCGCAACTTTCCGGCGCCATCGCGCGGTCCGGCTCGGCGTGACGCAGAGCTTAAGGGTGGCGAATGAGTCGACCGGTCGGAGTGAATCAGCATGCCCATCTTCGAGGCTCGACCGGTGGTGGTCGAGCGGACGCCCTTGCTCACGCGTGGCCGTGACGTCCACGAATCCGATGGGAGTCTGAGCGAGTCGGGTTTCGGATCGTCGAATCCCGTGCTCTCCGGACCCGACGCGGAGAGCCCGGTGGGGGGCCGGCCCTGGACCGGGCCCGTAGCGGCTCCCGACGGCGGATGGGCGTGCGGATTCGACTAAGGTTCGATCGAAGCGCCCCGGCAACCGCCGCTCGACGCCTCGCCCCCGCTCGAACCACGCGCCGCAACCGCGGCCCAAGGCCTCGATGACCGATCTCGCTCTTCGCAGCGAAAACCTCCGGAAGGTCTACCGGAGCAAAGGGGCCCCGGAGACCGAGGCCCTCGCTGGGGTCTCGCTCGAGGTTCGCCGAGGGGAGCGGGTCGCGCTCTTGGGTCGGAACGGCGCGGGGAAGACGACGTTCCTGCGCATCGCCTCGACCCTTCTCCGACCCACCTCCGGGCGCATCCAGGTGTTCGGATACGACGCCGACGTCGCTCCGGAAAAGGCGCGTCCGTACATCGCGGTTGTTCCCCAGGAGGGGAAGCCTTTCTTCCATCTCTCTCCGCGAGAGCAGGTCTACACCTACCTCCGGGCGCGCGGATTGGGGCGCGAGAGCGCGAAAGCGCGCACCGAGGAAGCCCTCGGCAAGATGGGCCTCACCGAGGTCGCGAATCGCCTTTCCATCACGCTCTCGGGAGGACAGCGCCAGCGCGCGATGGTCGCGACCGTGATCGCGACCGAAGCGCCGCTCCTGTTCCTGGACGAGCCCACCATCGGGATGGACCCGTTCGCCCGACGGGCGGTCTGGGATGCGATCGGCGACCTCACCCGCAAAGGATCGACCATTCTGCTCACGACCCACTATCTCGACGAGGCCGAGGCGCTGAGCCACCGTCTCTACGTGATCGAGCGCGGGCGGGTGCTGGTCTCCGGGACGGCGGACGAGCTCAAACGGTCCGTCGGGGGGACGGTCAAGGTCCTCCTTCCCGGCGGCGCCGCCCAAGTCGAGGCGTTCCGATCGTTCGGCTCGTGCGTGGTGGACGGCGAGTCCGTCACGATCGTCGCCGGTCCCGAGCAGCTCAGCGAGATCCTGGAGGTCGCCCTCCGATTGAAGCTGCTCGCGACCGTCGGTCCGGTCACGCTCGAGGAAGCGTTCCTGCGGGTGGTCGGGAGGTCGATCGATGAGTACTAGCGAGCTCCGTTCCTCGACCCGAGCGTTCCGCGGACTCGGCGCCTTCCTCTGGACCGAGGTCCTCGTCCAGGCGCACGAGGCGCTTGCGATGGCGACCTCGATGCTCGTGCAGGCGGTGCTGCTCGTCTTCGTCTGGATCCTCGCTCCCGCGCTGATCGGGGTCGCGCTCGTGGGCGCGATCCTCTATTCCACCTTCACGATGGGTCAGCGGGTCCTCAACGAGGCGGCGTACATCCGGATCGACCACAAGGCGAACGACCTCTACCTCGCGGGCCCGATGTCTCCGGAGTCGTACTTCGTCGGAATGGCCGCCGGGATTCTCCTCGTCTACGTTCCCCCGGTGGTGGTCCTGGGCGTCCTCGCCGAAGCGGTCATCCATTTCACGGCCGCCCAAGCGCTCCTCCTCTTCGCCCTCGCGACCGTCGTTTGGGTGTTCTCGGCGTCGATCGGGTTCGTCTTCTCGACCTTCTTCCGTGACAACCGAGCGATCTGGGCGTACTCGAGCCTCTTCTTCAACGCCTTCGGGGTGCTGCCGCCGGTCTTCTACCCGTTCCGTCTGTTCCCGTCGGCGCTCGCCC
>JASHUP010000166.1 GCA_030039915.1 Thermoplasmata archaeon
TCAGCGTGCTCAGCGGGACGACACTCGTGGCCACGATCCCGGTGGGAAGCGGGCCGGCCTTCTCGATCTTCGACGGGCAGGCCGGCTACGAATACGTCGCCAACAGCCTCTCCGAGAACCTGAGCGTGATCAGCGGCTCGAGGCTGGTGGGCTCCGTGCTTCTGGATTCCTTCCCTACCGCCGAGACCTACGATAGCGGGAACGGGGACATCTACGTCTCCAACAGCTCTCCCAACAACGTGAGCGTGGTCAACGGGTTGTCGTTGGTCGCCAACGTGACGGTTGGACGAGAGACGGCGCAGGGGACGTATGACACCGACAACGGGTACGTCTACATCCCGAACGAGGGAGGGGGCCTTGGGGGGGTGGTCGGGAACACCGTGAGCGTGATCCACGGCACGAGCTTGGTCGGTCCAATCAACGTCGGAAACAACCCGGACCAGGCGTCCTTCGATGGTTCGAACGGGTTCGTGTATGCCCCCAATCTCCATTCCAAAAATGTCAGTGTGATCAGCGGCCAGACGGTCGTAGGGTCGGTGAACGTGGGAACGGAACCCAACGCCGCCGTCTACAACGGCGAGAACGGCGACGTCTACGTTCCGAACATCTACTCCGACAATGTAAGCATCATCAATGGGACCGGCCTGGTGGGAACCGAGAACGTGGGAACCGACCCCGAGTTCGCCGCGGCCGACACGGGCAACGGCTACGTGTACATCTCGAACCTCGGGTCGAACAACGTGAGCGTGATCGTGCCTCCGCGAGTGCTGTTCCACGTGGCGTTCGTCACCGACCCCAGCAGCTGTTCTCTCAGTTTTGCGGGTCGGACGTATAGCAGTGGAGCGACCAACTCGAGCGTCCCGACCGGCACCTACCCGATCGTCGCGGTCGGTTGCACCGGCGAGACCTTCAGTTCCTGGACCAGCACGGTCGGGACGGTGCTCTCGCCTTCCGATGCGTCGACCACCGTCGACGTGACGGCCAACGGGACGTTGACCGCTTCGTATACGACGACCCCCCCCGCCTCGTACAGCGTGTCGTTCTCGACGGATCCCGGCCGATGCACGATCTCGTTTGATGACCGGACCTACGCGAATGGTTCGACGAATTCGACGGTTCCGGCGGGGACCTATCCGGTGACCGCGAACAGCTGCAGCGGGGAGACGTTCCTTTCCTGGACGAGCACCGTAGGCACGTTGGGCTCCTCGTTCGAGGCGTCCACCTCCGTCACCGTGACGGCCAACGGAACGCTCACGGCGACCTACGTACCGACGCCTCCGCCGGTCTACCAAGTCGCGTTCGCGACCGCGCCGACCGAGTGCACGATCAGCTTTGAGGGCCGGACCTACGTGAGCGGTTCCACCAATTCGAGTGTTCCGGGCGGAACGTACTCGATCGTCGCGAACGGTTGCAGCGGAGAGTCGTTCGGTTCTTGGACCAGCACGATCGGCGCGGTCGGAGCGTCGACCGAGGCCGCCACGACGGTGATGGTCACGAGCTCCGGAACCCTGACCGCGTCCTATACGTCCACGCCGCCGACCAACTATCGGGTGTCGTTCGAGACCGAGCCGACCCAGTGCACCATATCGCTTCTCGGGCTGCCGTACGTGGACGGTTCGACCAATTCGAGCGTGCCCGCGGGAACGTACCCCATCGTCGCGAATGCCTGCAGCGGAGAGACGTTCAAGGCGTGGACGAGTACCGCGGGGTCGGTCAAGTCTCCCTCGTCCTCCACGACGACGGTCAATATCACTTCCAGCGGGACGCTCACGGCGACCTACGCCACCAGCGTGTCGTCCCATCCCGCGCCCTCGAAGGGCACGTCCGGATTCAGCTCCCTCGATTACGGGCTCGTCATCGGCGTGCCGATCGCCGTGGCGGCAGTGGCGCTGACGCTCATCCTGATCCGTCGAAGGAGGAGGGCCGTGAAGCCCCCCGTGAATCCGTCCTCCGAGCCGCCCGGCCCGCCGTCACCTCCCGCTCCGTAGAATACGGTGATCGGGTGGGCATCGGTCTCGCGTCGACGCTGCTTAGTGCTGCCCGATAAGGCGGCCCTCGGTCTCCGTCTGGCCAGATCAAAAGAAGAAGAAGGGGTTGGTCACCGGGGCCGCGATCCGGGGAGGTCGCGGCCGCCGGTGACTGCGGAGTCTCTAATCGGGCCGATTGCACGCGACGAATTCCGTCCCTCCGCAGAGACAGTTGCAGCAGTTGCTGGTAACGGTCAACGTCTCCCCGCTCGCTCCGCAGGGGGTCGTGATGCCGTTGTTGTTAGCGTCGCCCGAGTAGACGACCACCCAGAAGTAGTACCCTGCCTGGTACGAGGGCGACGACGGGGCGAATTCGGGTGACACATAGGTTCCGTCGCCGCTCACGGTGACCGGACTGCCCGAGCTGGACCACACCAGGTCCGAGCATCGACCACACGACTTCGAGGTCGAGTAGTAGACGTACCAGACGAGCGTGCCCGTGGGCTTGTAGCCGCCGGTGAGGTAGACCGAGTCCGTGGCATACCCCACGCCCAGTTCGATCTTGCTCGGCGCGACCGTCGTCGTGATGCAGGGCGTCGCCTTCAGTACGGTCAGCGTCTCCCCGCTCGCCCCGCAGGCACCGGGTCCCGCGGGAGCATTGTTGGGGTCTCCGCTGTACGAAGCTACCCAGTAGTACGTTCCCGCCGCCGTGAAGGTGTACGACAGCGTTCCCGTCGCTTTCCAGGTGCCTCCGACTACGCCTGTCCAGGCGCTGGTGGTCACCGCTCCCAGATAGTCCACGGCACTACACACCGGGCTCGAGGACGGACCGTAGAGGGAGAACGTTACCGTGCCCGTGGGAGTTCCGTAGACCCCGGAAAGCGTCGCCTTGTCAGTGGCGGACTTCGCACCGACGGTCACCGGGTTCGTCGCCTGAGTCGAGATCGACGGCGTCGCTTCCGTGATCGTGATGCACTCGTTCGCACCACCGATATCGGACGCGGGGTAGTTGTTCGGGTCACCCGAGTAGACCGCATTCCAGCAGTAGGTTCCCATCACTGGGACGCCCGAGGTGGGGAGCACGTAGCCGGTGGGCGTCGTGTAGACCCCGTTCGAGCAAATGTCGGTCACCTCGACAGTGTAGACGAGCTTGGTCACGCCGTTCGTGCTGGTGTAGATCAGCGTGAACGTGATCTCACCAGGTGCCGCCGTACAGGGCGTCGGGAAGTTCCCTCCCGATAGGGTGCCGACGTCCTCAAGCGTCGGAGCGGGAGAGGTCAGCTCGATGTCGGCGACCGTCGTGAGCGTTGGGTACGCCATCGGAACGAGGACGACCAACACGACCGATCCGGACGCCACACTTCCCACGCTGTCCGT
>JASHUP010000167.1 GCA_030039915.1 Thermoplasmata archaeon
GAGCCGACCTGCTCGTACACGGTGCCCGAGACGGTGTACTGCGCCGGCACCGTCGCTTCGCTTCCGAGCACCACGAGGGTCGCGCCGAGAACGACCGCGACGATCGCGATGGCGACGAGCGTCCCCTGGGCGACGCGGCGGATTCGCACTCGCGGGCGCCGAGGAACCGGTAGCGCGGGATATAGGCCAGGGAACGCCTCCCAGCTGTAGAGCGGAGGAGGGTCCCGGGGGACCACGACGGGGACGGGGGTGTGGCAGTGAGGGCACGGAAACCATTGCGTCGGAGGCGACGGAGCGAGGACGACCCGCAGGTCGGTCCCGCACGTCGCACAGCGGACCGAAACGCTCGGGGTTCCCATGGTCGACGCCGGACCTCGTCGGGGGTCTTAGCGTTACGGCGCGCCCTTGGAAAACCGCACCCTCGCGTCGTGGGGGTCGACGACGGTGCGTTCGACCGCGCAGACCGGTATGCCCCGCTCGCGGCGGTCGCGATGACCCTTCCGGAGCACGTCGAGGCGGTCCGGGTCGGTCGCGTTCGCGTCGACGGCACCGACGCGACGCGGCGCGTGATCGCGCTCGTCCGCCGACTCGGTCCCTTCGAGGGGGTCCGTGCCGTCTTGCTCGACGGAGCGGTCCTGGGGGGGTTCAACGTCGTCGACCTCGACGCGATCCACCGGGCCTTCGCGGTCCCGGTCGTGGCGGTCACCCGCCGTCCTCCCGATTTCCCGAAGATCCGCGCGGCGCTCCGGAAGTGGTTCCCCCGGACCGCCGGGGTTCGCTGGGCGCTGCTGCGCGCCCACCGGCTCTTCCCGGTTCGAACGAGCGGACGGCCGATACTTGCGACGGCCGTCGGCTGCTCCCGCGCGGATGCGATCCGGCTGGTCCGACGCGCCACCGTGCGGGGGCACTGGCCGGAACCGGTCCGGCTCGCCCATCTTATCGCGTCGGGCGCCGAGGGACCGGTGCGCCGTCGGCCGAAGGATTAAGGGGGTCGGACGCCGTCGACCGGGCGGGCCTGTAGCTTAGCATGGACAAAGTCCTGGCCTTCTAAGCCAGTGAACTCGGGTTCAAAGGCCCCGAACGCCGGCCGTTCGGGGCGGAGACTCCCGACAGGCCCGCCCGATCACCCGCTGGTCGCTTCGACCTTGGCGGTACAGCTCTCGCAGAGGATCCCGCTCCATCCCGGGGGCAGCGGGGCTCCGCAGAGCGGGCACGCCGCCCGGGCATCGGCCGCGGCGAGGAGCTCCTGGACGCTCGTTCGGAGCATGGCGTCGGATTCGCGCATCGGCGCCTCGGTCCGGAGGCCGGCCGCGGCCGCGCTCGGGACGAACGTCTCGATCCGAGGGCGGTAGACGCCGGTCCGACGGTCGAACGAGACGAACTGCCGTTCGACCAGCCCCTGCAGCGCGGAATCGACGAGCTCGCGCACCCCACCGAAGATGTGGGCCAGCTCGACCGAGGTGAGACCCTGGGACTCCACGATGATCTCGAGGCAACGCGACGCGAGGAGCGAAAGGTCTCCTCGACCGACGACCCGGTCGACCGCGTAGCTGACTCGGGACGAGCGTCGAACGCGCCGCGAGGGAGGAAGCCGTCCCGCCCGCGGGTCGGGGAGGAGGCTGGTCTCGAGCAGGTCGAACTCGTAGCGGACCCGCTCGTCGGCGAGGTAGACGAGGACGGCTACGCAGAACGGAAGCAGGCCCTGCTCCCGGTAGGTGGCGAGGCCGGTGTCCAGCGTACCGATGAATCCCGGAAGTTCCACGCGGCTCCCTCCGGCCGCCCCCCGGTCCTCGTCGTCCCGGGAACGCGGAAGGAAATGCTCTCGGAGGAGCACGCGGGCGATCCCCCGCTCGGGAGGTCCGGGCACCGCCGGATGGAGCTCCGCCGAACCGTCGGGGAGGAGGACGAGCCGTTCGATCGGATGGAGGAACGCCCATCCGCTCGCCGGCGGGGCGGGCTCGGGTCGGACCTCGAGGGTGGTCGGTCGCGCGGTCGGGTCGGCCAGCAGGGAATAGAACGTCGGGTATTCGGTGCCGTCGCCGCTCACGACGACCGGGGCGAGCGGCCGCCGGTGCCGAGAGACGTACTCTTCGTACGTGCGGGCCAGTGCGCGCTCGCTGAACGCGTCGTGGCGCTCCCCAGCGAGCCGCTGGGCGAGCGTGTTGAGCTCAGGCAGGGAGATGGACGTCACGCGAGGGCCTCTCTTCGCCCACCAGTCGATAGAGGGAGATAAAGCGACGGGCCATGGTTTCGAGCGACGCCGAGCGCCGGACGAACTCGGCGGCGCTCGCACCGACCCGACGACGATCCGAGGAGGCGTCGAGCACGTCGTGGAGCGCGCTCGCGAGCGCGCCGGGGTCCGTCACCGGTACCCGCCAGCCGGTCACTCCGTCCTCGATGATCTCGGCGGCCCCGCCGGACGAGGGAGCGATCGCGGGGGTTCCGCAGGCCATCGCCTCGAGGAGCGCGATGCTCGACGTGTCGCTGGTCGACGGGAGGACGAAGAGGTCGGATTGCGCGAGCAACGCGGATTTCTCGGACTCGGCCACCGGGCCTACGTACCGAACGTGTTGGGCGAGCGCGGGGTTCGAACCGAGCCGCTCGCGTACCCGCGCTTCCTCGGGCCCCTGTCCGGCGATGATCGCGACCATCTCGGTCGTCGGGAGGGCCGCCTCGACCGCGTCCAGGAACCGATGGACTCCCTTGTCGACGGTGAGCCGCCCGAGGAACGTGACGAGCGGCGACGCAGGAAATCCGCAGCGCGCCTTCCAGTCGGGAACCTTCGACCCGGGGTGGAACCGGTCGAGGTCGATGCCGTTCGGGATCACCTCCACCTGGCGGTGGAAGGGCTTGCGAGATCCGTCCATGAGAGCGCTCGCCGCAGCCTCGGACGGAGCGGTCGTCGCGTCACAACGGTAGTACGTTCCGAGATTGTACCACCACGCGATTCGGAAGAAGGTCGGGACGAGGAACTTCGCGGGCACGCTCTCCTGCATATCCCGGATGTTCGTGTGGAAGGTTCCCACGAGGGGGCGTCCGAATCGACGGGCGGAGAGGAACGCCATGCTTCCGAGCGGCCCCGGCGTGTGGAGATGGATCACGTCCGCGTCCGAGAGCCCGCGAGCGGTGCGGATCAGACCGAACGGCCAGAGCGGCCAGCGGTACTGGCCGTAAAGCGGAGCGGCGATGGTGCGCATCCGTCGGACCGTTACGCCGTCCAGCTCCTCCTCGTACGTCGGCCCGGGGCGCGGATTCGGCGCGAAGACCCGGACCGTGTGACCGAGGCGCGAAAGCGAACGGGCAAGCCCGCCCGTCACCGCCGCGACGCCGTCCTGCATCGGCGGGTACGACTCGGTGAAGAAGGCGACTTCCATCGCGCGACGCTCGCGTCCGGCTGGACGTCGGGGGTTCGTATGCTTATGGGTGGACGTGCGTTGGTTTCCCGACGGGGAGGTGCGAACAGCTTGGACGTCAGCGAGATCGACCGAATCGTGACGCGAGCCATGGTTCGCGCCCGGACCCCGGGGGTCGCCCTGGGAATGCTACGAGGCGGCCATCCGCCGCTCCTGCGGGGATACGGGCACCGCAACCGGGAGGAGAGATTGCCGGTGACCGCCCGCACGATGTTTGGGATCGCGTCGGTCACGAAGTCGTTCACCGCCCTCGGAGTGCTCCGGCTCTCCGAGCACGGCCTTCTTCGGGTCTCCGACCCCGTCACCCACCATCTGCCGGAACTTCGAATTCCCGGGGCGAGCGCGCGACGGCCGATCCGTCTCCACCATCTCCTGACTCACACCTCGGGTCTCCCTCCGCTTCCGTCGATCTACTACACCTCGATGCGAAGCCTACGACACGATCCACCGTATGACCGTCGGGTCGCGCGACGCGTCGGCATCGACCCGGACCACCGGCCCATCGACACCTACGGTCAATTGATGCAGTATCTCTCGAGCGAACGGTACCGCTTGCTCGCGCCCCCGGGCGAGGTCTTCAGCTACTCCAACGAGTCGTTCGGCCTCCTCGGCGCGGTGATCGAACGCGCCTCCGGCCAGCACTACGAGAGCTTCCTCGAACAGGAGATCCTTCGGCCGGCCGGATTGACGTCGACCGTCTTCGACCCGGGCATCCTGTTCCGGGAGCCCGAGGTGACCACCCTCTACTCTCCCGACTGGACCGGACGCCGGCACCTGCTCACGCCGAGCGACGAGTGGTGGGAGGACACCTGTCTGCGCGGGGCGGGGGCATTGAAAACGAACCTCTCCGACCTCCTGCGCTATCTCGGGATCTTCCTCCACGCGGGAAAGGTCGAACGAGAGAGGATCGTATCGGCTCGCTCGGTCGAGCTGATGATGCGACCGCATGCCGCGGTCCGGCGGGGCGAATATTACGGGTACGGTCTCAGCGTTCAGCCCGACTACCGCGGGACCCACCTCGTCTCGCACAGCGGGGGGCTCAAAGGCGTGAGTTCGCTCATCGCCGTCGCGCCCCGCCGGGGAGTCGCCGGCGCGGTCCTGTCGAATGCCGACGGGGCTCCCGTGGACCGGTTCCTCGCCCCCGTTCTCCACAGCGCGCTCGGCCTTCCCGTCCGCTACTCCTTCACCGAGCTGCCCCCCGTATCGCGGTCTTCGGGGCCGATGGCGTCCTACGCGGGATGGTACTGCTCGGGCGAGGGAATCTGGGCCGAGTGCCGGGCACGACGCGACCACCTTCGCCTCGATTTCCGCGGCATCGAGGTGATCGCGAAGAATCTGCGCCTGACCCCGGCCGCCGACGACCAGTTCGTCGTCCGACACGGGGGCCGAAGGGACGTGGTCCGATTCCTTCGGGACGATACCGGTCGGGTCTCGGCTCTCTTCCTC
>JASHUP010000168.1 GCA_030039915.1 Thermoplasmata archaeon
CTCCAAACCCTCCGTCGGCGCGCTGACCCGACAGAAGAGCACGGAGTCGATATCCGGCCGGGATCGCTTTCTTCGCCGCACGGACCGCGCTCGATCCTTCGGCCTCTCCCAGAACGTCGGTGAGGGTGAAGTAGCGGACGGAGGGGTCCTTCGAACGAAGCAGCCACCGTACCCCTGGCGCGTCGCTATTCAACCCCGATCACCGAGCCGGCCAACACTCCCTGCTACTTCCCGCTTCATCCGAGGGGAGCGGGCCAACTCGGGCTCTACCGGAGGCTCTGCTCGCCCTTCGGCGCCGATCGGCGGACGAGCGGAACGACCCCGTTGGACCGCATCCGGGAAAGTGCGGTGTGCAGCGCCACGATCGACCGACGGAATTCGTCGAGCGAAAGAGACTCCCGGTCGGTGTGGTCGAGTCGGGCCTCACCCGGTCCGTAGACTGCGCCGGGAACTCGCCAGATCGGAAGCACCAGGTTGAGGTCGGACGTGCCGGTCTTCCGCCACAACGTCGGCTTCCCGCCGGCCGCACGGACCCCCTCGAGGAGGCTCGTGACCACCGGGTTCGACCGGTCGACCTCGATCGGTTCGACCCGGATCGTCTCGCGCGGTCTCGGAGCCTCCGGCGGCTCCGGGACGGACCGCAGAACCGTGGCCGTCGCGAGGCTCGGAGGCAGTCGGAAGTCGAGGATCACCCGGGCGACCTCCTCATCGCCGGCACGTCGACTTTGGACCTCCAGGACTTTCATCGTGAGCGAATGAAACGGCGACGCCCTCGGACGGGCAGCGACCCAGGCCCGGACCGTAGCGATCCACTCGAGCGCTCGGTCGGTCGTCGTCGGAAACGGCGAGGAAAAGTGCGTTCGCCGCCCGCGGAACGTATACTCGAGCTGAAGCTCGCCCTTGTAGCCGATCGTCACCCCTTCCCATCCGCTCGGCTCACCGGCGATCACCGCGTCGGGATGTGCTCGGGAGGCCAGGAATCGGGCCCCTCGACTGTCGGTCTCCTCGCCGACTGCGGCCACCACCGTGTACACCCCCTTCCCGGTGAGCCCCTGTCCCGCGAGCAGGGCGGCCGCGAGGGGACCCTTCGCGTCGACGGACCCCCGGCCATGAAGGCGCCCTCCCCGTCGGACCACCGGCAGTCGTCCCTCGACCGTGTCGATGTGGCCGAGGAAGAGAACGTGGGGTCGGCCCCGGCCTCGGCGGGCGATCCCGTTGCCGGCCGAGTCGACCTGTGCGGTGTACCCGAGCTCTCGGGCGATCCGAACGAATTCGCGTACGGCCGGCCCTTCCTTCCCGGACGGGCTGTACACTCTCACGAGACGTTGGAGGACCCGAACGTCATCCATCGGCCACCACTTCCTCGATCGCGGCGAGTCCGGCCGCCCACTCTTCGTCGGTGATGACGAGCGGCGGCAGCAGGCGGAGAACGGTCGAACCGGCCGAGATGGCGAGGAACCCCCGGGACTCGAGCGCCGCGAGGTACGGCGCGACCTTCTCCCGGAACTCGACCCCCAGCATGAGACCGAGACCTCGAACCTCCCGAACCTTCGCGGACGAAAGGCGCGCGAGCCGCTCGTGGCCGAGTGCTCCCAGCCGCTCCGCGCGTTCGGGCAGGTGGTCGCGGACCAGCACGTCGAGCGCCGCGAGTCCGGCGGCGCAAACGAGCGGATTTCCGCCAAACGTGGAGTGATGGCTTCCTCGGAACCGCGGGACGACCTCGCTCGCCACGACGGTCGCGCCGATCGGAAGACCGCCGGCGAGCGACTTCGCGAGAAGCAGGAGGTCCGGCACGACGCCCCACCGCTCGAAGGCGAACATCCGTCCGGTGCGACCGAGACCGGTCTGTACTTCGTCAAACGCCAGCAAGGCTCCGACCCGCTCGGTCACGGAGCGGGCGGATCGCAGAAACTCTCCGGTGGCGACGTGCACGCCCCCTTCTCCTTGAACGGGTTCGAGGATCACGAGGGCCGTCGTCTCATCGACCGCGGCTTCGAGGGCGGCGACGTCGTTGAACGGCACATGAACGAAACCGGGCACGAGCGGTTCGAACGGCTCGCGAAGCTCCTTGCGGTACGTCGCGCTGAGGGCCCCGAAAGTGCGGCCATGGAACCCCCGCATCGCGGCGACCACCTTCGGTCGTCCGGTCGCGGACCGCGCGATCTTGAGCGCGGCTTCGACGGCCTCCGTTCCGGAGTTCGACAGGAAAACGCTTCCGAAGGAGCCGGGCAGCAGGGAGAGCAACCGGTCGAGGAACTGGGTCCGGACCGGGTTCCCGTAACCGCTCCCGAGGTAGAGCAACTCGCGCGCCTGCTGCTCGACCGCTCGGACCACGTCCGGAGGGCTCGCGCCAAGATTGCCGACTCCGTGCGTCGCGCCCAGATCGACGTACTCTCGGCCGGTCGCATCCCAGAGCTTCGCTCCCCGACCGCGGACGATCGCTGGGCGCGGCGAGGTGGGGGCCGCGAACTCCCGCGGAACCGAGCCGTCGGGGGGGCTCATGCGACGACCGTCCCGTGCCCCTCGAGCGCACGACCGACCGGCGAAGCGACCCCGGAGGGCGCGATCACGACTCGCGCGACCCCGCCCGTGAGCGCCTCGCGGGCCGCCAGGAGTTTCTTACGCATCCTCCCCTTCGCGAGGGGGAGCACACTTTCGATCTCATCGCGGTGAACGTGGGCGATGAGCGATGACGGGTCTTCCGGGTCCTTGAGGAGTCCGGGCACGTTCGTCAGGAGGACGAGCGTGTCAGCTCGCAGGGCGACGGCGATCGAAGCAGCCGCGCGGTCGGCGTCCACGTTGACGACCTCCCCTTCCTCCGTGACCGCCGGCGGACCGACCACGGGGAGGATCCCGGCCTCGAGGAGGATCCGCAGAAGACCGTCGTTCACGTGCTCAACGGTTCCCGACCGATCGTCGGTGAGGTGGACGGTTCGTCCGCCGACGACCGCGCGCGCGCCCTCCTTCCGGCGCGCTAGGAGCAGGCGGTCGTCCACCCCGGAGAGCCCCACCGCCCGTACCCCGAGCTTCGCCAATTCGGCAACGATCCCGGTCTGGACGCTCCCGGCGAGGGCCAAGACCACCACCTCGAGATGGGCCGGATCACTTCGGCGGGAGACGACACCACTCGGAGAGGTGTAGTACTCCGCCGGGCGGCCCATCGCAGCCCCGATCCGGTCAACCTCACTCGAACCGCCGTGCACGAGCACGACGTCCGAACGTCCGACGAGGTCGGCGAGGACGGGTACGAGGGCATTGCCGACAGCCCCGCCTACCTTCACGACGATCGTCATCGGTCGCTCCTAAAGCGGGTGAAGGCCGAGGAACTCGAGCCCGGTCGTCTCGGGCAGCCCTCGACGGATGTTGAAACACTGGACCGCGTTGCCCGCGGCGCCTTTCATCAGATTGTCGAGCGCAGCGAGCGCGACCACGCGCGGAACGTGGGGGTCCGCCGCGAAGCCGATGTCGCAGAAATTGGTCCCCGCCAGGATCTTTGGTTCGGGCTCGCGGTGGATGCCGTCCGATTCGTGAACCACGCGGATGAACGGTTCCTCTCCGTACGCCGC
>JASHUP010000169.1 GCA_030039915.1 Thermoplasmata archaeon
GAACGGAGACCAGCGACGCCAGAACGGCCAAGCCCAGTACGATTGTCAGCAGTGCCCACGCGACCATCGGTCCGCCCTCTTCCTTGGCGCGGTTTGGCGAGGTAGAAGCTATCAGCCCGCGCCGGGCGGTCGAAGGGGAGCTTCATCCCCTCGATGAGGTAGGATCGTCGCTGGCTTATCAAGACTCCTCTCGGCCAGTATCGGCGGTGAGGTACCCGAGGCTATTCTTCGGGCGGCAACGCAGAGATCGCCGCGCTGTCCTCTTCAAATTCGCGGGCAAAGAACGCGAGGGCCGACGCCTCCACGCGCGCCGGCGGGATCGCCGGGGAGACGAACTCCCCGACCATCGTGACCCGGGTTTTGTCTCCCCGCGCCCGGTAGTAGACGAAGAACTTCGAGCCCCGGAACGGGCCCTCAAGGACCTCGTAGGCAATCCCGAACGGCGGGAACGCGGTCCAGCGCATCGAAAACATCTCCGGCTTTCCCTCGAAATCCTGCTCCCACCTGTACTCTCCCGCGTTCCCCGGGAGAGAGGTGCGCTCGGTCCTCCGGTGATGATGGGCTTCGGAGTGGAGTGGTCCCGAGGAGAGCAGGCGCCAGACGTCCCGGAGCGGGGCGTTGTAGACGCTGCCTTCGTCGCGAACGAAGACCATGGCCCCGCAGCGAGGCGGCGCAAATATCTCTAATGGGACCCGCGGAGAACGCCGTACCCCAAGGAGATTGTCGCGAGCTTCCGAACGGTGTTCCAGTTGCGACTCGTACCCAGGGTCCCGAGCGCCTTCTCGATTGCCTTGGCGGTGAGACGCGAGCCGCCGATCCCGTCCGGATACACGATGTAGGCGTGCCGACCCGCCCCGCGAAACCGCTCCGAATCGTGCGGCGCGGAGTCGAGGCGTTGCCAGGCCTCGTTCGAAGGAGCTTCCTTCAGCACCGTCACGACCAAGTGCGCCGGGTCGACCTCGGCTTCCTTCGGAAACGGATTTCCCGCGACGATCGCCCTCCACTCCTCGGCGGTTCGGAGGAAAATCGAGGTGCGAAGATGCAGATCGGTGGCGACGCGATTCTCGATCTTCGTTTCGATAGCGGCCGCGGCCGCCACGTCGCTTCGAAACACCACATTGCCGGACTGCAGCAGGGATTGAACGTCCTGGAGGCCCATTCGGGACAGGAGGGTCCGGAGGTTTTGCATGCTCAGTTGAGTGTTGCCTCCCAGATTTACGGCCCGCAGGAGGCCGATATAGACGAACATGGGCCCGAGCCGGGCAAGCTCACTACGGGATAAACGCACGTAGGGAACCGCGGGGTCCAATGGTCGAGCGCCGACCCCTCGACGGGTTCGAAGAGGGTTTCTGCTCGGTTGAGGTGGCGGCCGCACGCATCGAGGCATCGAAGTCGGACTGCATCTGAGACCCGGTCTCCCCGACGAGAACTTCATCGCGGAGGCGATCGGAAATCTGGCCGCGTTCGAGCTCCAGGAGGAACGGGCCGAGGCTCTCGACTGGCAGGTCCTGCGGGTCAACCTGCCGAATAGCCACCACTTCCGCCTGGTGATTCGCCACCCCGAGCGTGTGTTGGATATCGGGCTCCAGCGTGGGGTGAAGGGTCGTCTCGACTCGCTTTCCAACGAGACCGTGGAGCAACTAAGGCACCGATTTGCGCAGGCGAAGGGGAGGGGGTTGAAACCGACCCCTCTTCGACACGTACAAGAATCCGTGGATTACTGGCGGGACGACTTCTGGAATTGGTGGGGCTAGGTCCCTCGGGAACGTGACGAGCATGGGCGTACTCGACTCTTCCCGAGAAGCTCGGGCGGCAGATCCGCAAGATACCGCGGCGCGCGACGGCGCAGCGTCCCACGAACCGACCCCGGCCCCTCCTTCCACGGGCTCATCCCCCTCCGACGGCCCGCATCCCTCCCCACAGGGTCCGGAGAATGAGTTGGACCGGCGCGCCCGTGTGCGTGAGGACATCGGGCGATTCGCCCAGGTGTTTCTCGGGCTCTTCTCGATCGGGTTCGCGGTGGTGGTGCTCGCGACCCCCGACCTGACGCTGACCGGCCTCCTCGTCCTGCTCGGCGAGGCCGTAGCACTCTATGCGGCCCAGGCGGTCCTCGTGGGGGGTCGACTTCTCGCCGGATTGAAGTGGAGGCTCTCCGAACACTCGCTCTGGCATTTGATTCGGTCGTGGGGAATCGTCGGGATCGGTCTGGTCGCAATCGGCATCACGGCGTTCGCGGTCTTCGACCCCGAACTCGCGGAGGCGAGCGCCGTCTTCGGACTGGCGCTCGCTCTGGTGGTGGCCGCCCTCGCCCGAATGCTCCAATCGACCGGAGAGTCGTTTCCGAGGTGGATGCGGCGTTCCTCCCTGGCGACCGGATTCATCAGCCTCCTGCTCGTGGGCCTCTCGGTCGCGTTCTACGGGTTCGCGATCGCCGCCTTCGCCGTCCTCGTCGGCGTCATCCTGATGATCAACGGGATCGAGACGGTCGTGGCCGGCCTCCGCCCGACCGACCCTCGACAGTTCGTGCTGCTCAAACTGATCCTCTTCTCCGCGTTCTACGGGCTCATCCTGATCAACTGGATCGACCTCTACGGGAAGTCGGTCCCCGCCTACGGTATCTGGCTGATCCTCACCTACATGGCCCCGTTCGGGGTCCTCCTGGTGTTCGAGGGTTGGGAATCTTGGCCGCTCGCGGTCAGTCTCGGCCTGCTGGTCTCGTTATTCAACGACGTCGGCTACTTCTTTGTCGGCAACCTGATCTTCGGCTTCCACGAGAACCTCGGCCCGTGGATCGCGGGGCAGCTCGGCTTCCACGGCTCTCAGCTCGTCACGATCTTCGAGGCCGGTTCGGTCTCGATCGATGTTACCTCCTGGATGATGGGTCTTTCGATCTATTTGCGGGCGGCGGTCGTGGGCGGGATTCTCTACTATTGGTGGCGGCACCCAGGGGCGATCGTCGCGCGGGGGGCCTCTCCTCCCACCGCGGTGGCGTCCTAGGTCAGCTCCGACAGGCCAGAACGGCAAGAACCGCAATCGGACGTCTCGGGCCCCCGAGGAGGCTTAAGGGAGGCGGCACTCTCGCGGGATGCCCATGGCCGACCCCGTCGTGATAGGGAAGGACGTCTGGAAGATCTACGGCAGCGGAGACACCGAGGTCACCGCGCTGCGCGAAATCAACGTCGAGATCGCCCGCGGAGAGATGCTCGCGATCATGGGCCCGTCGGGGTGCGGCAAGACCACGTTCCTCAACTGTTTCTCGGGATTGGACGAGGTCAATCGCGGGCAGATCATGCTCGAGGGCGTCGACCTCCACTCGATGGACGACCGGTCGAAGAGCGAATACCGAGCGCGGCGGGTCGGGTTCGTCTTCCAGGCGTACAACCTCCTTCCGGTGCTTTCCGCGACCGAGAACGTGGAGATGCCGCTCCTCATTGCCGGGGTCGCCGGACGCGAGGCGCGCGAACGCGCCCGCACAATGCTGACAGAGCTCGGCCTCGGGGACCGGCTCGATCGGCGGCCCTCCGAGCTCTCCGGCGGCCAGCAGCAGCGCGTCTCCCTCGCCCGGGCGCTGGTCGGCCGCCCGGCCATCGTCTGGGCCGACGAACCGACCGGAAACCTCGATGAAGGCGATTCCCGCCAGGTGACGACCCTCCTCCGTCACCTCAACAAGACGTACCAGCAGACGATCGTCGTGGTCACGCACGATGCCACGGTCGCGAGCGCGTGCGACCGGACCCTGCGCATGCGTGACGGGCAGTTCGTGAGCTAGCGAGCATGGCGGCGGCGAATCCCCTCGTCGGCGGGCTTCTCCTCGTCCTGCTCGTCGTCGCCGTCATCGCGATCGCCCTCGCGCTCCGCCACCGCCTCGCGCTGCGGATCGGGATCCGGAACGTGTACCGGGCCCGCGGCCGAACAGTGCTCCTCGTGCTCGGGCTGCTCGTCGCGACCACGATCGTCTCGGGGAGCCTGGTGGTCGGGGATACGATCAACGAGCTCGAGGTCCACTACACAGTCCTCGCGGTCGGATACAACGACGAGGCGGTCGGGAACCAATCTCCCTCGGGGGCGTGGACCCCCTTCCCCTACTCGGTCTACACCGACGTCGCAGCCGCGACGGCGGGCGACTCCTCGATCGCGGGCATGGCCCCCGAGATCGTGAGTACGGTCTCCATCTTCGACCGGACGAGCGGCGTGCCGCAGACGAACCTCAACTTGATCGGGGTCAACGGCAACCAGAGCTCGCAGCTCGGAGAGTTCGTCACCGACTCCGGCGCGACGCTCTCGGGTCCGGCTCCCGGGGAGGTGTTGTTGGACGACCTCGCCGCGTCCGAGCTGAACGCGACGGCGGGCGATGCGGTGTATCTCTACGGGGCGGCGACGACGCCGATCCCGTCGATCGTCCAGGCGGTCGTGCAGGACAACATTCGCGGAGCGTTTCCAACCGGGGGCGTGGGGAATTTTGGGAGCGCCTTCGTCGACCTGGCGACCGCGCAGCGCCTCGAAAACATCTCCGGCGCCATCAACTTCCTCTCGGTCACCAACGTCGGAGACCAGGCGAACCGGCTCGCCCTGGCCCCCACGGTGAGCGCGACGCTGAACGCTACGATCGTGAAGATCCCCGCGGCCCGGGGGCTCACGGTCACCCAAGTTCTCGTCAACGCCCTCGCGAGCGCCAACTCGGCCGCGAACAGCATCGAGACGCTGTTCCTCGTTCTCGGGCTCTTTTCGATCGTCGCCGGGGCGATGCTCATCATCGGCATCTTCGTCCTCCTCGCGGAAGAGCGCAAGGGCGAGATGGGCGTCCTTCGGGCCATCGGGCTCAAAGGACGTGAGCTCGTCTACTCGTACTTCTTCGAAGGGCTCGCGTATTCGGCCGGGAGCGCGCTCGCCGGGACCGTACTCGGCGTCGGGGTGGGGTACGGTCTCGCGGTCGCGTTCAGCCTCCTGTTCCCACAGCCCGGGCTTCCCCCGTCGGCGATCCTCGATTCGTTCACCTTCACCTTCCAATCGCTGCTGACGGCGTACGTCATCGGGTTCTTGCTGACGCTCGTCACGGTCATCGTCGCGAGCTGGAGGGCGAGTCGACTCAACATCGTGCGAGCGATCCGGGACCTTCCCGAGCCCCCACCGACCGTCCGGACCTACACCTACCTCGCCTACCTCGGCGCCGTCTCGTTCGTACTCGGGGCGCTCCTCTTTGTGACCACCTACCAGGGAACGTCGGACGCCTCGTACCCGATCCTCGGGGGGACGTTCGCGATCGTCGGGCTCGCGCTCATCGCCTCGCGGTTCGTGCGGAACCGGATCGTGTTCTCGGTGGCGGGTGCCGCGCTGCTCGTGTGGGCGGGCTACGGACCGCTCCACTCCGCGCTGCTCGGCTCGGCTCACGGAGGCGGGATCTTCATCGTCTTCACCGAGGGGATCGTCATGGTCGGCGGAGCGCTCCTCCTGTTCGCGTTCAACGCCTCGTCGATCGCGAACGCCCTGGTTCGAGTGGCGGGGGGCCGAAACCAACGAGCCCCGGTCGCGCGGATCGCCCTCTCGTATCCCAGTCGCCGCTCCTCCCGAACCACCGTCAGCCTCGCCATCTTCGCGCTCGTGATCTTCGTGCTGGTCGCGATCGCGGCCACCGGAGCGACGGTCGATGGGAGCCTCAACAACACGCTTCAGGAGCAATCGGGAGGGTACACGTTCGTCTCCTACTCCTCGGCCCCGATCCCGAACCTCCCCGGGCTGGTCGAGAACAATTCGTCCGTGGCGCCTTACTTCTCCAACGTCGTTCCCCTCGACTACGGCGGAATCTACGTCAACGTGAGCGGGTTCTCGGGCAACCCGTACTCCGACTCGATCTACTCCGCTCCCGCGTCCGCCCCCGCGGCCTCGAACTTCTACTCGACCAACCACTTCACGTTCACCGCCACCGAGGGCGGTATGAGCGTGGCCGCGGTCAACGCGCAGCTCGCGACGGCGGACGATGTCGCGATCGTCGACCAGAGCTACGCGCCCGTGACGAACAACCTCGGGACCGGTTCCGGCGCTGCGCACCCCAAGGTGAACGTCGGCGACTCGATGCTCCTCACGAACCCGGCGAACGGGCACCGCGCGACGGTCACCGTGATCGGGATCATGACCCAATCGCTCGTGTCGGGGGTCTACGTGAGCCCTCC